>DATEDK010000119.1:0-2256 GCA_035281685.1 Kiloniellales bacterium
CTCAGGGTGCGCAAGCACAAGCCGCGCCACTTCACCGTCGACGGCACGCCCACCGACTGCGTGCTGGTGGCGGCGCAGAACGTCCTGAAGGACCGCAAGCCAGACGTCGTGCTCTCCGGCATCAACATGGGCTCGAATCTCGGCGAGGACGTGACCTACTCCGGCACGGTCGCCGCCGCCATGGAAGCCGCGCTGCTCGGCATGAAGGCGATCGCCTTCAGCCAGGTGCGCGACGGCGAGGGCAAGCTGGACTTCGAGGCAGCCGAGGCGCACGGGCCGAAGCTGCTCGAGCGCCTGCTGGCGGCGAAGTGGCACCGCGAAGTGCTGATGAACGTCAACTTCCCGGCATTGCCGCCGAAGGAGGTGCGCGGCATCCGCGTCTGCCGCCAGGGGCGGCGCGAGAGCGGCACCACGGTCGCCGAGGGGCGCGACCCCTCCGGCCGGGCCTATCTGTGGATCGGCCAGTTCCTCTCCGACGACACGCCGGAGGCGGACACCGACCTCAAGGCGGTGATCGAGGGCATGATCTCGGTGACCCCGCTGCACCTCGACCTGACGCACGCCACGACACTGCGCGAGCTGGCCGAGCTCATCCCGGAGCGGCGCTGAGGTGACCCCCTCGGAGAAGAAGCCCGGCGGCAAGACGAGTGACCATGTCGCTGCGCGCAAGATCCGGCTGCTGATGGAGCTCCGGCGCGAGGGCATCAAGGACACCCGGGTGCTGGCGGCGATCGAGCGGGTGCCGCGCGAGCGCTTCGTCGCCGCCGCCTTTCAGGACCAGGCCTACGCCAACCGCGCCCTGCCGATCGCCAGCGGTCAGACGGTGAGCCAGCCCTACGTCGTGGCGTTGATGAGCGAGGCGGCCCGGCTCGGACCGACCGACCGCGTGCTGGAGGTCGGCACCGGCAGCGGCTACCAGGCGGCCGTGCTGGCCGAGCTGGCAGGCGAGGTCTACACGATCGAACGGCATGCCGACCTCCTGGCCGAGGCGCAGCGGGTGCTGGGCGCGCTCGGTTACAAGAACCTGCACAGCCGGCTCGGCGACGGCATGGCGGGATGGCCTGAGGCCGCTCCCTTCGATGCCATCCTGGTGACGGCCGCGGCCGAGGACGTGCCGCCGGCGCTGGCCGCCCAGCTCAAGGAGGGCGGCCGGCTGATCCTGCCGCTCGGCCGGCACCAGGGCGCCCAGCTGCTGCTGCGGCTGACCCGGCGCGGCGAGATCCTCGAACCTGAGGAGCTCTGCGAGGTGCGTTTCGTCCCCCTGCTGCCGGGCCTGCCCCAGCGGCCCGGTCAGCCCTGAATCGGCGGGTTCTGGACAGACGCCGGTAAACTTTGGCAAAACAAGGGGGTGGCAGGGACCGCGCCTGGAGAGCTGTGCGCATGGTCCCCAAGATCAAAACCTCGCGGCTGACAATCCTGCCGCTTTTCGTGCTGCTGGCGGCACTGACCGCCTGCGGTGGCCCCTTTCATCGCCAGGGGCAGTACAGCGCGACCGCTGGCCAAAGGGCTGCGCCGGGCGGGGAGGCGAGCTATGTCGTGCAGGCCGGGGACACGGTCTACGGCATCGCGCGCCGCCATGGCCTCGACGTGACCCAGCTCGCCGAGCGGAACGGCCTGGCCGCGCCCTACACGATCCAGCCGGGGCAGGTCCTGACGCTGCCCGGCACGGCGCCGACCAACCTCGCCTCGGCAACCACCGACATCGTGCCCTCGGCCGCGCCGGTGGAGACGGTATCGGCCTCGCCGCTGCCGGCCGTGTCCGCGCAGCCGCTGGCACCTCAGGGGGCGTCACAGGAGACGATCGTCGAGAGCACGACCGTGACCACGGTCGAGACCACGACGACGCAGCCGGCGCCCGCGCCCGCCGTATTGCCAGGCGCGCCCCAGCCGATCGCGCCGCAACCGATCGCCGTGGAGCCGATCAGCTCCGCCCCCGGCGAGCCGCAGCTCGAGGCGACGCCCAGCTTGCAGCCCGACGAGCCGCCGTTGCCGCAGCAGGCGACCGCGGTGCTGCCCGATCCGCCGGCCCGCGCCGGGTCCAAGTTCATCTGGCCGGTCGACGGCACGCTGCTCTCCGGCTACGGCCCGAAGGCCGACGGCATGCGCAACGACGGCATCAACATCGGCGCGCCAGAGGGGGCACCGGTGAAGGCGGCGGAGAACGGCGTTGTCGCCTATGCCGGCCAGGAGCTGCGCGGGTTCGGCAACCTGATCCTGATCAAGCACCAGGACGACTACGTCACCGCCTACGCGCAC
>DATEDK010000120.1:0-11530 GCA_035281685.1 Kiloniellales bacterium
GCAGCGTCGGAACACTATACTCCTTGTCCTGGATCTACACCAGCACGGCGGCAAGCCGCAGCGTCCCAGTGGGCGGCGGCATCTGGTCCAGCTGGTGGTCGCCGCGTTTCCAGCCCCCGGGACCTGGTGCGCTGCGCCGGCCGGGACCCGGCAGGGTCTCGAAGTGGCGGATCAGCCGCTCGGTCTCCGCCGGGCTCATCGGGCGTTGCCCAGCCGGAAGAAGCGTCCCTTGGACCAGAGCCCGAGCGTCTTGGGATCGGCCGGATCGGGTACGGCGAGCTCGGCCAGCTGGTAATAGACCGGCCGCGCGATCAGCGCCTCGAGCCCCGGTCGCACCAGGACGTAGGGACTGGGCTCCCCCTCGCTCTCCGCAACGCGCAGCGGCCGGTCGGGACCCGCCTCGACCCATTCGTCGAGAGAGGTACGGAAGGCGAGCACCTGCTGCTCGCCCGCGCCCTTGACCTCGCACTCGACCGCGACAAAGGGCGCATCGTCGACGACGATGCGGCCGCGCTCTGCCGGCGTCACCAGCCAGTAGGTGCCGTCCGCCTCGCGCCGCAGCACAGAGGCGAAGAGCTTCACCAGCGGCTTCCGGCCGATCGGCGTGCCCTGGTAGTACCAGGTGCCGTCGCGGCCGATCCGGATGTCGAAATCTCCGCAGAAGGGGAGCGATCCCGGCCCTGAAGGTTTTTGCGCAGGTGGCTGGCCGCCGGGCCTCGGCGTCCCTAGGTTGTTCGGGTCTGCGGCGGTCATTTCGCGAAAGTGAATTGGGCGCGATCATCAGGTTGGGCGCGATCACAAAATTGCCAGTTTGTGTCGCAAGGCTCAAATGCCCTCTAGACTCGGCTGCAGGGACTATCGCCCCGGCGCGACGGCCGGGGCATCATCATGCCAATAGGGAGTGTCATAATCATGCGAGGCACGACGGAGCAGGGCGCCGACACCCAGGTCCTCGATCCCAGCGCGCGCCAGCTCGCCGCTGAGCTGGAGACGGCGGCCGAGCGGCTGCAGGCGGCCCGCCAGTCGATCGGCCGCGTCATCTTCGGCCAGGACCGCGTCATCGAGCAGGCGCTGATCACGCTGCTCGCCGGCGGCCACGCGCTCCTGGTGGGCGTCCCCGGCCTCGCCAAGACCAAGCTGGTCGAAACCCTGGGCACCGTCTTCGGCCTGATGGACAAGCGTGTCCAGTGCACGCCCGACCTCATGCCGGCCGACATCCTGGGCTCCGAGGTGCTCGAGGAAGGCGCCGGCGGCCGCCGCTCCTTCCGCTTCATTCCGGGTCCGGTCTTCGCGCAGCTGCTGATGGCCGACGAGATCAACCGCGCCAGCCCGCGCACGCAGTCCGCGCTGCTGCAGGCCATGCAGGAGCACCGCATCACCGTTGCCGGCCAGCCGCACGACCTGCCCAAGCCCTTCCACGTGCTGGCGACGCAGAACCCGCTGGAGCAGGAAGGCACCTATCCCTTGCCCGAGGCACAGCTCGACCGCTTCCTGATGGAGATCGACGTCGGCTATCCCGATCTCGAGGCGGAGCGGCGCATGCTGATCGCCACCACCGGCCTCGAGGAGGCGCAGCCGACCCCGGTGATGGACGGCGAGCAGCTGATGGCGGCGCAGCGTCTGGTGCGCCGCGTGCCGGTCGGCGAGGCGGTGCTGGAGGGGGTGCTGCGCCTGGTACGCAACGGCCGCCCCGACCAGAGCCCGCTCGCCGAGATCCGCCAGCACGTGGTCTGGGGTCCGGGACCGCGTGCCAGCCAGGCGCTGATCCTGGCGGTGCGCGCGCGGGCGCTGATCACCGGGCGGCTCGCGCCCTCGCTGGACGACGTCGTGGCCCTCGCAGGCCCGGTCTTGCGCCACCGCATGGCGCTCTCCTTCACCGCGCGTGCCGACGGCCTGACGCTCGACGACATCCTCGAGCGGCTCTCGGCCGACCTGCGCTAGGAACCGCCGCTTGGCGCTGGCCCGCCCCTCATCGCTGCAGCTTTCCGCCGAGCAGGTGGCCGCGCGGCTGCCGCCGCTCATGGTGGCTGCCCAGCGCATCGCCGAGACCGTCGCGCAGGGCTGGCACGGTCGGCGCCGCGTCGGTCCTGGCGAGTCCTTCTGGCAGTTCCGGCCCTACATGTGGGGCGACCGTCCGCAGGCAATCGACTGGCGCACCTCGGCCAAGGGCGACACGGTCTATGTGCGCGAGATGGAGTGGGAGGCGGCCGCCACGGTCTATCTCTGGCGCGACCGCTCGGCGTCGATGGCCTGGCGTTCCGATCGCGAGCTGCCGACCAAGCGCGAGCGCGCCGACCTTCTGCTGCTGGCGCTGAGCGCGCTCCTGCTGCGCGGCGGCGAGCGGGTCGCGCTCCTGGCGCCGGGCGAGCGGCCGCGGCTCGGGCGTTCCGCGCTGCCGATGCTGGCCGAGCACGTCGCGCACCAGGCGAACGAACCTGCCGGCACGAGCGATGCCTTGCCCGCCGGCATGCTGCTGCCGCGCCACGCGCGGGTCGTGCTGATCGGCGACTTCCTTCTGCCTTTGCCGGAGCTGGAGGCCAAGCTGCGGCAGCTTGCGCGCAACGGCCTGCAGGGCCAGATCGTGCTGCTGCTCGACCCGGCCGAGGTGTCGCTGCCCTATCGCGGGCGCGTGCGCTTCGAGGGTCTGGAGGGCGAAGCCTCCTGGCTGGCGCCGCGCGCCGAGAACCTGCATCAGGCCTACGGCGAACGGGTGCGCGAGCATGTCCAGGGTCTGGACGACATCGCCCGGGCGCTCGGCTGGCGGCTGCAGCGGCATCAGACCGACCAGTCGGCGGTGGCGGCCTTGCTCGAGCTGCATGTCGCGCTGTCGGCCGAGCGCAAGGAGCTCGGCCAAGGCCTCGGCACGGTCAACGCATGACCACGATCGGTCCGCTTGCCTTCCTCGAGCCCTGGATCCTGGCGGCGCTGGCGCTGCTGCCGGTGATCTGGTGGCTGCTGCGCGCCACGCCGCCGGCGCCGAAGCGGCAGGGCTTCCCGGCGATCCGCCTGCTGCTCGGCCTGAAGGCGCAGGAGGAGACGCCCGAGCGCACGCCCTGGTGGCTCCTGCTGCTGCGCCTCTTCATTGCGGCGCTGATCATCGTGGCGCTGGCGCGCCCCATCCTCGATCCGCGCGAGGAGCTGCCCGGCTCTGGCCCGCTCCTGGTGGTGATCGACGACGGCTGGGCGGCCGCTGCCGGCTGGGACGACCACAAGTCCAGCCTCGACCAGTACCTGGCCGAGGCGGAGCGCAAGGGCGAGAGCCTGCGCCTGCTGCTGACCGCGCCGAACGCGGACGACTCGCCGCCGACGGTGAGCGAGGTGATGACCGCCACGCAGGCGCGCGCCCGGGTGCAGGGCCTCGAGCCCAAAGCGTGGCCGGTCGACCGGGCAGCGGCAAGGGAAGCACTGGCCGCGCTCGACCCCGGCGAGGACTGGCGCGTGCTTTGGATGGCGGATGGCGTGGAGGATACCGAAGGCAGCGATGCCGCCGATTTCGGTGCCGCGCTGGCGGCGCTGGGTCCGGTCATGCGACTGGTCGAGCCCACCGGCGCCAAGCTGCTGCGCCCGCCGGAGAACGCCAGCGACGGCGTCGTGGTCACCGTGGAGCGCGCCGAGGAGCGGGGCGAAGACCTCGGCATCGTGGTGGCCCTGCGCGATGACGGGCGCGAGGTGGCGCGGCTGCCGGTCACCTTCGCCGACGGCGAGACCGCGGCCAGCGGTTCGCTGGAGCTGCCGATCGAGCTGGCCAACGCGATCGGCCGGCTTGTGCTGGAGGGCAAGCCCACGGCGGGGGGCGTCTATCTTTTGGACGAGAACAGCCGGCGACGGCCGGTCGGTCTCCTGTCGAGCGGTGCCGAGGACGAGCAGCCGCTCTTCTCCGAGCTCTATTACGTCGAGCGCGCGCTGGCGCCCTTCGCGGAAATCCAGCGCGGTCCGCTGGAGCAGCTGATGGCGCAGCCGCTGGCGGTGCTGGTGCTGCCGGACGAGTCGGTGCTTTCCGCCGAGGAGCGCGATCGCATCACTGCCTTCCTGGAGGAGGGCGGCCTGGTGCTGCGCTTCGCAGGCCCGAAGCTGGCCGCCAATCCCGACGAGCTCCTGCCGGTGCAGTTGCGCGGCGGCGGACGCACGATGGGCGGCATCATGACCTGGGACCAGCCGGCGCCGATCGCGCCCTTCACGCCCCCAAGCCCCTATGCCGGCCTGCTCATTCCGCAGGACGTCGTGGTGAACCAGCAGGTGCTGGCCGAGCCCTCGCTCGACCTTGCCGACAAGACCTGGGCGAAGCTGGTCGACGGCACGCCGCTGGTGACCGCGGAGCGACGCGGCGACGGACTGCTCGTGCTGTTCCACACCACCGCCAACGATGCCTGGAGCAATCTCGCCTTCTCCGGCCTCTTCGTCGAGATGCTGGTGCGCACGGTCGAGGCGGCGCGCGGCGTCGCCGGCCTCGGCGAGGGCGAGGCCTTGCCGCCGCAGCAGATGCTGGACGGCTTCGGCCGCCTGGTCGAGCCCACGCCAACGGTGCTTTCGCTCAATGCCGAGACGCTCGAGTCGGGCGCCGTCGGCCCGACTCACCCGCCAGGCTACTACGGCAGCGACTCCGGCCGGCGCGCCTTCAACCTGGAGAGCGCGGTCGAGACGCTGAGCCCGCTGCCGCAGGTGACCGGGGTCGCCGACCGGGGCTATGCGCGCGCGGCCGAGGTGGAGCTGAAGGCACCGCTGCTCGCGGGCGCGCTGGTGCTGGCGCTCTGCGACCTCCTGCTCTCGCTCTTCCTGCGCGGCCTGATCCCGACGCGCAGGGCCGCGCGCGGCGCCGCCGGCGCGCTGCTGGTCGCGGTCGTCCTGACGCAGCCCTGGGGCAGTGCCGAGGCGCAGGATGCGCGCGATTCCTTCGCGCTGCTCGCGACCCTGGAGACGCGGCTCGCCTACGTCGAAACCGGCGACGACGAGGTCGACGAGATCAGCCGCGCCGGCCTCAACGGCCTGACCCTGGCGCTGACCCGGCGCACCTCGGTCGAGCCGGCCGAGCCGCTGGGCGTCAATCTGGCGAGCGACGAGATCGTCTTCTTCCCGCTGCTCTACTGGCCGATCACGGCGGCGCAGCCCTCGCTCGACCAGGCAACCCGCGACAAGGTGAACCGCTTCCTCGCCACCGGCGGCTCGATCCTCTTCGACCTGCGCGACCCCGCGATGACCGGCTTCTCCGATGCCTCGGTCGATCTGCAGCGTCTGACCGAGGGCCTCGACGTCCCGCCCCTGGAGCCGGTGCCGCCCGAGCACGTGCTGACCAAGGCCTTCTACCTGCTGCAGGACTTCCCCGGCCGCTATGCCGGCGGCGAACTCTGGGTCGATGCGGCGGGCTCGACGGCCAACGACGGCGTCGCCTCCATCATCATCGGCAGCAACGACTGGGGCGCGGCCTGGGCGATCGGCAGCAACGGCATGCCGCTCTACGCCGTGGTGCCCGAGGGCGAGCGGCAGCGCGAGATGTCCTACCGCTTCGGCATCAACCTCGTGATGTACGTGCTGACCGGCAACTACAAAGCCGACCAGGTGCACGTGCCCTTCATCCTGGAGCGTCTCGGCCAATGAGCGGCACGACGCTCGCCTTCGCGCCGCTCCTGTCCTGGGAGCTGATCGCCGGTCTCGGGGCGGCCGTGCTGCTCTTCGTGCTCTTCGCCGCGTTCCGGCGCGCGCGCGGCTGGATCTGGCGGCTCGTCGCCGGCGCGGTGCTGCTGCTGGGCCTCGCCAACCCCTCGCTGGTCGAGGAGGAGCGCGAGGGTCTGGCCGACCACGTGCTGGTCGTGGTGGACGAGAGCCCGAGCCAGTCGATCGAGGACCGCACGGTGGTGACCGGCGCGGCGATGGAAAGCCTCGAGGAGCGCTTGAAGCAGCTGCCGAACACCACGGTGGAGGTCGTCCGTGCCGGCGCCGGCGAGGACGGCACCAACCTCTTCGCCGCGGTGCGCGAGGCGCTGACCCGCATGCCGCGCCAGCAGCTGGCCGGCATCTTCCTGATCAGCGACGGCCAGGTGCACGACGTGCCGGAGTCGCTCGCGAGCCTCGCCATCGACGCGCCGATCCACCTCCTGCTGAGCGGGCGGCCGGACGAAGGCGATCGCCGTCTCGTCGTGCTGCGCGCGCCCTCCTACGGCATCGTCGACAAGCCGCAGCAGATCCAGATCGAGGTCGAAGACCAGCCGGGCGGCGGCAGCGGCACGGCGGTGCTGACGCTGAGCCAGGACGGCGGCAGCGAGCGGAGCCTCACCGTGCCGGTGGGCGAGCCGGTCACCGTCGAGTTCGAGCTGACCCGCCGCGGCCCCTCGATCCTTGAGCTCTCGGTCGACGAGGGGCCGCAGGAGCTGAGCCTCGCCAACAACCGCGCCGCCATCGAGGTGAACGGCGTGCGCGACCGGCTCAGGGTGCTGCTGGTCTCGGGCGAGCCGCATGCCGGCGAGCGCGTCTGGCGCAACATCCTGAAGGCCGATCCCGCCGTCGACCTCGTGCACTTCACCATCCTGCGACCGCCGGAGAAGCAGGACGGCACGCCGATCCGCGAGCTCTCGCTGATCGCCTTCCCGACGCGCGAGCTCTTCGAAGAGAAGCTCGACGAGTTCGACCTCATCATCTTCGACCGCTACCGCCAGCGCGGCGTGCTGCCGAACGCCTACCTCGACAACATCGCGCGCTACGTCGAGGAGGGGGGCGCTCTGCTGGAGAGCGCCGGCCCTGCCTCGGCCTCGGCCTTCTCGCTCTACCGCACGCCCTTGGGACGCATCATGCCGGGCGAACCAACGGGCCGCGTGCTGGAGGAAGGCTTCAAGCCGCTCCTGACACAGGTGGGCCAGCGCCATCCGGTGACCGCTGGACTATCTGGCAGCAACGCCCCCGAGGACGAGGAGGCCCGCTGGGGCCGCTGGTTCCGCCTGGTCGATGCCGCCGTCGGCGACAGCGGCGAGACGCTGATGGCCGGTCCCGAGGAGAAGCCCGTGCTGGTGCTCTCGCGCGCCGGCGAGGGCCGCGTGGCGCAGCTTTTCAGCGATCACGTCTGGCTCTGGGCGCGCGGCTTCGAAGGCGGCGGGCCGCAGGCCGAGCTGCTGCGCCGCACCGCGCACTGGCTGATGCAGGAGCCGGATCTCGAGGAGGAGGACCTGCGCGCCTCGATCGCCGGCAACCGGCTGACCGTCACGCGCCACTCCCTTTCGCCCGAGCTCGTGCCGGTCGAGGTGACGCTGCCCGACGGCACCACGGTCACGCTGAACCTCGTCGAAAGCGGCGGTGGCGTGCAGAGCGGCACGCTCACGATCGACCAGTCCGGCCTCTACCGCGCAAGCGACGGCGAGCGCCAGGCGCTGGCCGCCGCCGGGGCGCTCAATCCCAAGGAGTTCGCCGATCTCAGGGCCACGCCCGAACTGCTGGCGCCGCTGATCGCCGAGAGCAACGGCGGCAGCCTGTGGCTCGAGGAGGTGCCCGACCCGGCGATCCGCAAGGCCGCCGCGGGCCGCGACCTCGCCGGACGCGATTGGCTGGCCGTGCTCGACCGCGAGAGCTACCTCGTGACCGGCGTCAGCGAGCGACCCTTCCTGCCGAGCTGGGCCTACCTCGTGCTGGCGCTGGGCTTCGCGTTCGTGGCCTGGCTGAGAGAGGGTAGATAGTTCCCTCCACCATCCGAAGGATGGGGGAGGGTTAGGGAGGGGGTGGCGACGATTTGAGCTGCTTCGTCTAGACCCCCTCCCCAACCCTCCCCCATGCTTCGCATGGTGGAGGGCTACCAACGTCTCTCCCGCGCGCTATCCTCCCGCCATGACCGAAGCTCTTTCTCTCCTCTCCATTCTGGGTGCGCTCTTCCTCGGCGCGATCAGCCCGGGGCCGAGTTTCGTCTTCGTCGTGCGCACTTCCGTCGCGCAGGGGCGCAGCGCGGGTCTCGCCGCGGCATTCGGCATGGGCGTGGGTGCCTGTTTCTTCGGCGGGCTCGCGGTGCTCGGCCTGCGCACGTTGATGGCCGAAGGCGGCTGGCTCTTCACCCTGCTGAAGATCGCGGGCGGGCTCTACCTCGTCTATCTCGCCTGGCGCATCTGGCAGGGTGCGTCCGAGCCGCTCGACGTGCGCAACGCCGACTTGCCGGGCGTGCGCACCGGACGCGCCTTCTGGCTGGGGCTGGGCACGCAGCTCAGCAACCCGAAGATCGTTGCCGTCTTCGGCGCGGTCTTCGCCGCGCTGCTGCCGGCCGATCCGGCGCTCTGGGTGATGATCGCGCTGCCGCCGCTGATCTTCCTGCAGGAGACCTTCTGGTACGGCGTGGTCGCCTTGGCCTTCTCCTCCAGCCGGCCGCGCGCGCTCTACCTCGGCGCCAAGCTCTGGATCGATCGCGCCGCCGCGGCGCTGATCGGCATCCTCGGCGTGCGGCTGATCTGGGAAGCCGCGCGCGCCCGATGACTCTCGCACCCAGCCGCTACGGCGTCGTCCTCCAGGCCCTCGGCCTCATCGTCCTGCTGGCGCTCTGCCTCGCGGTCGGCTGGCTCGGCAGCCTGGTGGCTCAGCCCGCGGTGCAGGGCTGGTACCAGACGCTCCGGCTGCCGAGCTTCCGGCCGGGCGATGCCGCCTTCCCGATCGTCTGGACCATCCTCTACGTCGTGATGGCGGTCTCCGCCTGGCTGGTCTGGCGTCGGCATCCCTTCGGCGAGGTGAAGGGCGCGCTCGCGCTCTTCGGCGTGCAGCTCCTGCTGAGTCTCGCCTGGTCCTACCTCTTCTTCGGACTGCAGAGCCCGCTGCTCGGGCTGATCGACATCGTGGCGCTCGACCTGGCGATCATCGCCACCATCGTCGCCTTCTGGTGGTACGACCGCATGGCGTCGCTGCTGCTCCTGCCCTACCTCGCGTGGGTATTCTTCGCCAGCTCGCTGAACGCCTGGATCTGGGCGAACAATTGACGGCGCCGGCGCGAACCAGCGCCGTCACAGCCGTCAGCCGCTAGGCCACGGTCCGGCGGGTTCGAAGCGCCCTCCTCGGGCGCTCGTCGCGGCGGATCAGACCGCCGACGCCCTCGAGCGCACCGGGGACCAGCTCCAGCACCTGAAAACGCTGCGGGTCGACGGGACCCGGCAGCACCAGACCCGCGGCCGGCGCGTTGCGGAAGCCGAAGGGCTGATAGTAGTCAGGCTCGCCGACGACCAGGCAGAGCCGGTGGCCGAGCTTCTTCGCTTGCGTGAGGCCATGGCGAACCAGCGCCTTGCCGATGCCGCGGCCCTGCAGCGCCGGCTCGACCGCGAGCGGGCCCAAGAGGATCGCCGGCGTCTCCTCGATCAGCACCGGCCAGAAGCGCAGCGACGCGAGAAGCTCGTCCGCCTCACCGCGCGCGACGAAGGAGAGCTCGGCCAGCGACGGATGGTTTTCGCGCAGCCGGTAGACCGTGCGGCCGGTCCGCGAGGGGCCGAAGGTGCGGTCGAGCAGGGGATCGATCTGCGGGCCCTCGTGGGGGCCCTCGAGCTGGATGGTGTAGCTCATCGTGGGTCCGTCCATCGGTGGTCCTGGCGTCTCCCCGGGAGACAGCAGGACCGCAAAGGCTCAAGGGACGACAGGCTCACGGGCGGACAAGGGCCGACCGGTCCCGCACGACCGGCGCTCACTGACGAACGCTCGGTCGCGGGTTCATGCTCGTCGTCGCTGGAGCCCGAACTGGCCCACCTCGCCTAGACCTCCATGGCAACGCCGAACTCCGGAAGGGAGCTCGGCGTGACTCTTTCGCATCTATCATACGCGCCGGGGTGTCGCAACATCCTGCAGGGGCAGGCCCGCGTCCCAGGGCGGCGGATCGCCGAGCCGCTCGGCGAGGAAGTCGACGAAGGCGCGCACCTTCGGCGCGAGGTTGCGGCGCTCCTGGTAGACGACGTGCAGGTGCGAGGGTTCGGCGTCGTCCCAGCCGGGCAGCAGCGCCACCAGGCGGCCGCTGCGCAAGGCCTCCGCGATGATGAAGGTCGGCAGGTGGCAGAGTCCCTGGCCGGCTTCCGCCAGCGCCGCCAGCGCATCGCCGTTGTTCATCTCGACGCGGCCGCCGATCTCCAATGCCGCCTCGCGGCCGCCGCCGTCGCGGAAGCGCCAGAGGCGTCCATCGCTGTAGTAGCTGTAGTGCAGGCAGTCGTGATCGGCGAGCTCGGCCGGTGTCGCCGGCGTGCCGTGCTCGGCGAGATAGGCCGGCGAGGCGGCCACCACGCGGCGGATGCGGCAGAGGCGGCGCGCCACCACGTTGCTGCCGCCGAGCCTGCCGATGCGCAGCGCCGCATCGAAGCCCTCCTCGACCAGGTCGACCAGGCGATCGCCCAGCACCATGTCGAGCCCGAGCTCGGGGCAGAGCGCCAGGAAGTCGGCAAGGAGCGGCCCCAGGTGCCGGCTGCCGAAGGACATCGGCACCGAGAGGCGGAGCGTGCCGGTCGGCCGCGCCGCGAGCTGGGTCACCGCCGCTTCGGCGCTGGCCGCCTCGGCCAGCATGCGGTGCGCGCCGTCATAGAAGGTGCGGCCGGCCTCCGTCAGCGAGAGCCGGCGCGTGGTGCGGTTCAGCAGCCTGACGCCAAGGCGATCCTCCAGGCGTTGTACCAGGCGGGAAACCGAGGCCTTGGAGAGGCCGAGGCGCCGGGCGGCGGCAGCGAAGCCCTTGGCGTCGACGACCGTGGCGAAGGCGCTCATCTCGCCCAGGCCGGCGGGGCCGATTGTTTCTGAAGGGGGACGATCTTTTTCCGACATGGCGGATTATCTCACCGCATTCCGCTCGCTATGTCTATGACCGCCTCATTGGGGGGTTTCCAATCAGGGAGGGCTGAATGACCAAGGTGCTGGTGCTCTACTACTCGTCCTGGGGCCACATCGAGCGCATGGCCGAGGAAGTTGCCGCCGGCGCGCGTGAGGTCGAGGGCGTGACCGTCGACATCAAGCGGGTGCCCGAGCTGGTGCCGGCCGAGGTCGCCAAGGCCTCCCACTACAAGACCGAGCAGGCGGCACCGATCGCCAAGCCTGAGGAGCTGCCGAACTACGACGCCATCATCATCGGCACGCCCACGCGCTTCGGCGTGATGGCAGCGCAGATGAAGAACTTCCTCGACCAGACCGGCGCCCTTTGGCTGAAGGGCGCGCTGGTCGGCAAGGTGGGCAGCGTCTTCACCTCCACCGGGACGGGCGGCGG
This sequence comes from Kiloniellales bacterium, assembly GCA_035281685.1. Lineage (GTDB taxonomy): Bacteria > Pseudomonadota > Alphaproteobacteria > Kiloniellales > JACOMY01 > DATEDK01. Next base: position 11,174 of record DATEDK010000120.1, read on the forward strand.
CAACGAGGCGACCATCCTCACCACCTGGCCGCTCCTGGCGCACCAGGGCCTGGTGATCGTGGGACTGCCGTACGCCGCGCCCGATCTCGCGAACATCGAGGAACTGAAGGGCGGCTCGCCCTATGGCGCCGGCACGATCGCGGCGCCGGACGGCAGCCGCCAGCCGAGCGCGCGCGAGCTGAGGCTCGCCCGCTTCCAGGGCAAGCATGTGGCCGGCATCGCCAAGAAGCTGGCCGCCAAGTGACCGACGTCAGAAGTTCAGAAGTAGAGAGCAGAAGGTAACGACGATGATCGAACTCCGTCCTTTCGAGCGGCTCGGCCGCTTCGACAACGACTGGCTGAATGCCCGCTACCACT
>DATEDK010000121.1:0-3118 GCA_035281685.1 Kiloniellales bacterium
ACGCGCAGATAGGCGATCAGCGAGATGATCGCGTCGCGGCCCGGGTCGGCGAAGGCATAGAGCGCCTTGCCGTGCGAGACCTGCCCGCCGTAGCGCTGGCCGGCGACGCCGGCGGCTCGGCGGATCGGCAGCATGGCCTCCTCCTTGCCGACGAGAAGCCCGCTCACCATCGCGCGGCCCGCCTTGTCCATCGACCAGGCCATGTAGGTGGCATCGACGTCGGCCGGCCCGTAGCCGATGACAGGCAGGCCGCCGCCGCAGTCGACGAAGTGCGGCAGGTCGAAGTCGGCGGCGAGCTTGGAGGTCTCGTGCAGCATCCTGGGCGCGCCGGCCTTGTTCTTCTCGTGATGGCCGTAGCCCGGCGTGTCGTAGCCGATCGACTGGAAGCCGCTGAGGAAGGCGCCGTGCCGCTCCGCCGTGGCGCGAAACTTCTTCACCGAGGCGTCCACGTCCACACCATAGAGCATCGGCACGATCGACGAGCGGATGCCGTGCACTTCGTAGCGGCCGCCCGCGAACTTCGTATAGAGCGTGTCGAGGTTGACCAGCGACTTGCCCTCGACCGCGAGCTCGCCGGCCGAGACGCTGCGGTCGGCGATGAGGCCCTTGTAGAGCGGCGGGAAGGGGCGGCCGTAGCCGCCGAGGTACTCGTAGTCCTCGTTGAAGGGCATCAGCACGCGCGCACGGTAGGCATCGCCCTTGCGCAGCGTGGGCGGCGCGAAGGCCACCTCGTTGACGATGCGCAGCACGGACTCGCAGGAGTTCAGCGCGAGAGCGTCCCACTCGTCGCCGAAGATCTCCTTCACCAGCGCGCGCAGCTCGTCCTGATACATCGCAACCGGCTGGATCTTGCCCTTGTTCGACTGGACGACGGGGTCGAGCACGAAGGAAGGCAGCACGCCGGGGCAGGAGGAGGCGCCGGGATAGAGGCCGATCTCGTCGTTCAGCTTGTGGAGGCCGAGCTTCTCGCCGGCCGCCTTGGCCTTGGCCTTGACCTGCGGCAGCGCCTCGTAGAGGCGCTGGTAGAACTGGTAGCGGAAGCGCGCGGCCATGGCCTTCTCCTCGAGCTTTGCGGCCGCAGTCTGCGACGCGAGGGGCGCGCATCAACGTCCGGCGGGTCCAACTTCACTTCGACAAATTTCACGCCGACCGGCTTCACGCCGACCGGCGTTCTCTCGACAGGCGGCGAGCCGAGCCGGCGACCGACCGCGGCGGGCGCAGCTCCGGCGTCATGCGGTGCTCCAGGCGATGCACCGCCCAGGTCACCAGCACCACCAGCGCGAAGTAGAAGGCACCGGCCGCCAGCAGCGGCGTGAAGGGATCGTAGGTGCGGGCGTAGATCTGCTGCGCCACGCCCATGAGGTCGACCACGGTCACCAGGCTGGCGATCGCGGTGCCCTTGATCACGAAGACGATCTCGTTGCCGTAGTTGTGCAGCGCCAGGCGCGCCAGGTGCGGCAGGGTGATCAGGCGGAAGCGGTCCCAGGGCTTGAAGCCGATCGCCAGCGCGGCCTCGCGCTCGCCCTGCGGCACGCCGCGCAGCGCCGTGGCAAGGATCTCGGCGACGTAGGCGGCCGAGTTCAGCGAGAAGGCGACGACCGCACAGGTGAAGCCGTCCTTCAGCAGGAACCAGGCCCAACTCTCCCGGATCCACGCGACCTGCGGGACGCCGTAGTAGAGCATGAACAGGAGCGCCAGCACCGGCGGGCCGCGGAAGAAGAAGACGAAGCCCGCGGCGAGCCAGCGCAGGAGAGGCGAGGGGTGATTGCGCGCCAGCGCCACCGGCAGCGCCAGCGCCATGCCGAAGAAGAGCGTGAGGGCGGTCAGCTCGAGCGTCACCAGCAACCCCTCGAGCAGCGCCGGGAGCTCGGCCAGCAGGCGCTCGAAGCTCATGATCATCGCCGTTCCCCCGCGAGCGGCCCGAGGTGGCGGAAGAGGCGCTCGCCGTAACGGCGCTGCAGCCAGAGCGTCGCCGCCGAGAGCGCGAGATAGACGACCAGGATCACCGCAAAGAAGGCGAAGTAGGCCTTGGTGTTCTGCCCCGCCTTGTCGGCGGCGCGCACGAAGTCCTCCAAGCCGATGGCGGCGAGCAGCGGTGTGGTCTTGATCGCGTTGACCCAGAGATTGACCAGACCGCCGAAGGCGTAGCGCAGCGCCAGCGGCAGGGTGACCTTGAGCTGCACCTGCCAGCGGTGCAGGCCGAGCGAGAGGGCGGCCTCCACCATGGCGCGCGGCACGGCCAGGATCGCGCCGCGGAAGATCTGGCTGGCGTAAGCGCTCTGGATCACGGCGAGAGCGGCCACGCCGGCGGCGAAGGCGCTGAGGTCGATCCTGCCGACGCCGAAGGGTGAGAGCAGCGCCCTCAGGACGAAGGCGCCGCCGTAGTAGAAGAGGAAGATGATCAGGAGCTCCGGCACGGAGCGGAAGACGAGGCCATAGCCCTTGGCGAGCCAGCGCAGCGCCTTGCTGCGCGAGAGCTCGGCGTAGGCGGTGGCCAGCCCGATCAGCAGGCCCAGCCCATAGCCGGCGATGGCGGCCTCGAAGGTGACGAGGAGCCCGTAGGCCAGCTCATCGCCCCACCCGGTGCCCCAGGCGAAGAGATCGAGGTCGGACATCAGGCGACTTTACCCCTCTCCCCTTGCGGGAGAGGGGTAGGGGTGAGGGGGGTCGGTCGGTGCGAATGTCGACGCGTGCAACTGACCGACCCCCCTCACCCAACCCTCTCCCGCGGAGGGGAGAGGGCTAACGACCTCATTTCCAGAGGCTGTCGGCCCTGACGTTCACCGTGAAGTACTTCGCCGCCAGCGCGTCGAAGGTGCCGTCGGCGTAGACCTTGCGGATGCCCTCGTTCAGCTTGTCGCGCAAAGCCTCGTCGCCCTTGCGCAGCATGGCGCCGGCGCCCTCGCCCAGCGCCGGATCGAAGTAGTCGGGCCCATAGAACTCATAGTCAGCGCCGGCGGCGGAGTTCAGGAACTCGCTCGCCACCAGCGCCTCGGTGAAGCCCAGGTCGATGCGGCCGGCGATCAGGTCGGCGGTGATCTGGTCCATCTTCTCGTAGGGAACGGCCACGGCTTCGGGGAAGGTCGCGCGCAGATACTGATCCTGCACCGCGCCGCCG
>DATEDK010000122.1:0-14817 GCA_035281685.1 Kiloniellales bacterium
TCCTGCCAGGCGCGCTTGGTCCAGTAGCCGAACTCGGTCGGCGGTGCATGCACCACCTGCGCCTGCGCGGTGACCGGGATCTTGAAGCCAGCGTGTCGCAGGTCCTGCTGCCACACCGTCTGGCCCTGCTTGAAGGCGGCGAGCGCCGGGAAGGGGTGCTGCAGGAAGAAATCGCGGCGCACGCCCATGTTGTTGGCGTGCACGTACTGCTTGCGCTCCGCCTTCGCGCCCTCGTGCGGCAGCAGGTAGAACCAGGTCAGCGCGAAGACGCGCGACATCAGCGTGTCGATCCCGAGCAGGGTCATGCCGCCGACCGCTACCACCTCCGGATCATCCAAGGCCCGCATGATCGCGCTGTACCAGCCGGGCAGCGGCCCGGTGTCGCTGTCCGCCAGCAGCACGATGGGGCTCTCCGCCAGGCGCGCGCCGTAGTTCTTCAGCTCGTAGTAGGTGAGGCCCGGATTGGGCACCAGCCGGACGAGGCCGCTCGCCAGCAGGCGCGGCGCCACCTCGGCGATGAGCGCACGGATCGCTTCCTCGCTGGCCTTCTCCTGGTCGTAGACGAAGAGCACCGGCGGCGGCGCCTCGCTGAGCGCGATGCGCTCGATCTCCGCCTCCAGCCGGGTCAGCGCCAGCCGCACCCAGGTGTTCTGGGCATCGAGCGCGTTCTCCCACTCGATCACCAGTGTCGCCCGCGGGCTGGCGTTCCGGCGTAGCACTGGCTCAGCTGCAGCGGCCATGAAACTCCTCTACTCGATTGCCGGGGCGCGCTTCGCCTCGGGCCTACCGGCGCCTTCATAGGCGCGCGGCAGCGGCACGAAAAGCCCGAGAATGCTGCCGGTCGCCGACATCATAATCCTGAGACCGAGCAGCGCTTGGTCCGGCGAGAACACTAGCGCGTTGCCGACCAGCTTAAGCGCGCCGTAACCGCCCTTGGCCAGATTGTAGCCGAAGAGCCTGAGCGCGCCGAGCGCCCCCGGCTGATGCAGCCGGCCGGCGATCGTCCCGGCTTTGCCATTGAAGATCCAGCGCGCCACCACGATGCGCAGGCGCTGCTGCTCGGCTGTCAGCGTCTCGTAGACGGCGAACTCCGGAAAGTAGCGGATGGTGAAACCGGCGGCCGCGGCGCTGCGGAACCAGGCAGCATCGCTGCCGGTGCAGACGGTCAGCCGCTCGTCGAAGCTCGGACCCAGCTTGCGGGCGACGGCGATCGGCACCAGCGTGTTGTGGATATAGGCGTCGGGCGCCCGCGCTCCCGACTTCAGGGGGCGCAGTCGGCCGAAGGCGCCGTGACGCAAGAGGAAGCTCTGATGTGCAGAGCGGGCCAAGAGCGGGCCGGTCAGGATTTCACCCGGGTAGCGCTCCCAGAGCTGCAGCAGGAGGGCGAGCCAGCCCTCCGCGGGCACCTCGTCGTCGTCGAGCACGTGGAAGGCATCGGGAGGATCATCCAGCAGCCAGCGAATCAGCACGTTGCGCGCTGCCGGCGGGCCGATGCTGTCGGTCGTTCGATAGGTAAGGTCGAGGCCCTGGGCGAGCGCGTTGCGGAACACCGAGTCGTAGGCCGCGTCCAGGGGCTGATCGAGCACGAGACGCAGGGTGAGCCGCACCCCCGCGGCGGCCGCTGCTCCCTGCTGGCGCGCGATCTCCTCCAGCATATCGCCCAACGTCGCGGCGCAGCCGCGCGACACAAGCACGATGGCGAGGTGCTTTGCCGCGCTGCCGAACTCCGACCCTTGAACCAACGACACGCTCCCTCTCCCGTGGCAACCGCAAGCTTGGCCGGCCGCGCGTTTCCCTTTCGAAGACCATAGCCTCTGTCTCCGCCGTTGTCTCCCCGTCGGGCGTGACCGAGGACATGCCGGCACCTAGCGGTGGCCCGCTGCGGTACACTACTGTAGTGCCCGCTCGCACCGCGCCCGGACGACCTTGCCTGGGTCGGCGACAGCGCGAGGACAAGCTCACTCGTCGGGGGTATCCGCTGCCTAGTCTCCACCGGCCGCCAAGGGTCTACGCCTGGGCCTTGCTGGCGGTATCGCTTCTGCCGCTCAGTTTGCTCAACCGCAACGCTTCCGCCTTTTTCCTCTACTGGCCGTTGGCGCTGGCCGCGCTGTTCCTTGCCGTCCCTGCCGGCCGGCCGCGCTGGGCGATCGATCGCGCGCTGCTCTGGCCGGTGCTGGCTCTCTACCTCTGGGGCCTCGTCTCCCTGCTCTGGACCACCGCGCTCCAGCACGCGGCCGAAGTCTGGCCGGTGTCCTTCGGCGTGGCGCTCCTGACGGTGGTCAGCTACGGCACCGCTGCAACCGCCACCGACGAGGAGCGGCGGCTGGTCACTAGGGCGCTGGTCGCCGGCTTCATCCTCGGCTTCCTGCTCTATGCGTCCGAGTACGTCACCGACGGCGCGATCTACCGCTGGCGCTACGCGGAGGACAATGCGACTGCCAACCAAGCCTCCACTCAGGCCAGCGCGCCCCTGGTGCTGCTGAGCCTCGTTGCGCTGATGTTGATCGCGGTACTGCCACGCTGGCTGCGCTGGTTGCCGGCACTCGGCGTCCTGGTGCTGAGCGTGCTGTTCCGCCATTGGGCGGGCGTGATCGGCCTGGTCGCGGCCGCTCCGATCTGGGGGCTGGCGGTTGTCTGGCCGCGGCAGGCCCGGCGTCTCTGGGTGCCCCTGCTGCTCGCATTTCTGGTGGTGGTGCCGTTCCTCGGACCGCTGCTGCAGGCATTCACCCCGGCAGAGGCAGACTGGAAGCCGCGCGAACTGCTGACGCGCGAGCAGATGTGGCGCGCGGGCGCCGACCTCATGCTGGAGAAGCCGCTCTTCGGCTGGGGCTTTGCCGCCTCGAAGAACTTGCCGCAGCCCGAGGAGGTCTCGCTGCGCGAAGGCAAGCGCATCCTCTCCAACCATCCGCACAACGCGCCGCTGCAGCTCGGGCTGGAGCTCGGCGTCGTCGGCATCCTGCTCGGCGGGTGGTTCCTCTTCCGGCTCCACCAGCGGCTGCAATCGCCGGTCGCCCAGGCCCTGCTGATGTACATCCTCGTGCAGGCCGCGATCTCCGCGGGGCTCTGGCCGTCGCGCTGGCTCTCCATGGCCTGCGTCGGCGTCGTGCTCTATCGCCTGGTGGCGCCTGCGCCGGTCCCCGCAAGACCATCGAGCTAGCGGCGACGATGCCACTGGTCTCGGTCATCACCCCTGCCTTCTGCGCGGAACGCTTCCTGCCGGAGACCCTGGCCTCGATCAGGGCGCAGAGCCTGCGCGACTGGGAGTGCCTGGTGGTGGACGACGCCTCGACCGACCGCACGGCGGAGATCGCCGCGGCGGCCGCGGCGGAGGATCCCCGCATCCACCTGATCCGCCAGACCGCGAACCGCGGCGTGGCGGCGGCACGCAACGCGGCGCTGCGGGCCGCCACCGGCCGCTACATCGCCTTCCTCGATGCCGACGATCTCTGGCTGCCGGGCAAGCTCGAGCGGCAGATCGCGTTCATGCGAGCGACCGGGGCAACACTGTCCTATACCGCCTTCCGCCGCATCGACGAGACCGGCACCCGGGTCGGCCGCCTGATCACCGTGCCGCCGGCGATGACCTGGCGCCGGCTGCTGAAGAACACGAAGATCCACACGCTGACCGTCGTGGTCGACCGCGAGCGCACGGGGCCCTTCGCCATGGTCGAGCGGCGGCGCGACGACATCATCCTCTGGCTGACGCTGCTGCGCCACGGCGCCACGGCGCGCGGACTGAACGAGGACCTCGCGCGCTACCGTGTGGTCAAGGGCTCGCTCTCCAGCAGCCATCTGCGGGCGGCCGGTTGGATGTGGCGGGCCTATCGCGAGGAGATCGGGCTCGGCCGTCTCGATGCCTTCTGGTGCCTCTGCCACTACGGGGCGCGCGCCTTCTGGAAGCGGCTCAGCTTCTAGCCCCGATTTGCCGCCGTCCATAAAGGCTGATAGCAAGGCGCCCCGCCTCCACGCCGCACCGCATCCGGGCGGCAAGCGCGAGCGACGATGAGCGACACCACCGCGGACCGCCTGCACGGCCTGATCGAAGGGCGGCAGGCGAAAATCGGCATCATGGGCCTGGGCTACGTCGGCTTGCCGTTGGCGCGCGCCTTCGCCCAGGCGGGATTCACCGTGCTCGGCTTCGACACCGACCCGGAGAAGCGAAGCCATCTGCTGGCCGGGCGCTCCTACCTGAAGCACATCGCTGCCGAGAGCCTGACGCCGCTGGTGCGCTCGGGCCACCTGGTGCCGCAGGAGGGCTTCGCCCAGCTGGGCGAGGCCGACGTCGTCATCATCTGCGTGCCGACGCCGCTGGGGCCCGCCCGCAGCCCGGATCTCGCCTACGTCGAGGCGACCGCGCGCTCCGTCGCCGCGGCCCTGCGGCCGGGCCAGCTCGTCGTGCTGGAGTCGACCACCTATCCCGGCACCACCGAGGAGGTGCTGAAGCCGCTGATGGAGGCGCGGGGCCTTACCATCGGCCGGGAGGTCTTCCTGGCCTTCTCGCCGGAGCGCGAGGACCCGGGCAATCCGCATTTCGGCACGCGCGACATCCCCAAGGTGGTCGGCGCCGACGATCCGGCGAGCCGGCGGCTTGCGGAGGCGCTCTACGCCACCGTCGTGCCGCAGGTCGTGCCGGTGGCGAACGCGCGCACCGCCGAGGCGGTGAAGCTGACCGAGAACATCTTCCGCGCCGTCAACATCGCGCTGGTCAACGAGCTGAAGACGATCTACGAGGCGCTCGGCATCGACATCTGGGAGGTGATCGAGGCGGCGAAGACCAAGCCCTTCGGCTTCATGGCGTTCTATCCGGGCCCCGGTCTCGGCGGGCACTGCATCCCGATCGACCCCTTCTATCTCTCCTGGAAGGCGCGCACGCTCGACGTCGAGGCCGCCTTCATCGAGCTCGCGGGCGAGGTGAACCGCGCCATGCCGGAGCGCGTCGTCGCGCGCCTCGCCGATGCGCTGAACGAGAGCGCCGGCAAGGGTCTCAAGGGCGCCTCCATCCTGCTGCTCGGCGTCGCCTACAAGAAGAACGTCGACGACATGCGCGAGAGCCCGGCTCTGGTGTTGATCGAGCGTCTCGAGGCCAAGGGCGCCGAGGTCGCCTTCCACGATCCACACGTCGCGGCGATCCCGCCGACGCGCGAACACGCCAAGCTCGCCGGGCGCCGCTCGGTCGCGCTGACCGCCGAGGCGCTGGCCGCGGCCGACGCGGTGCTGATCGCCACGGATCACGATGAGGTCGACTACGCGCTGGTGGCGCGCCACGCGCGCCTGGTGGTCGACACGCGCAACGCCATGGCCCGGCATGGCCCCGCCGCGCCGGCGGCCGCGCGCATCGTCAAGGCCTGATCCCCCGAGCCATGGGCGTGCTGGCCGAGACGCTGTTCGCCGCCTATGGCATGGCCGGCCGCTTGGGCACGCCCCTCGTCTCGCTCTACCTCGCGCGACGCGCGCAGCGCGGCAAGGAGGACCGTCAGCGCAGTGGCGAACGTCTGGGCCGTGCGAGCGCGGCGCGCCCGCCGGGGCCGCTCCTCTGGATACACGCCGCGAGCGTCGGCGAGTCGCTGGCCGTGCTGCCGCTGCTCCGCGCGCTGCGGCAGTCGCGCCCCGAGCTCGCGCTCTTGATGACCAGCGGGACGGTCACGTCCGCCAGGCTCCTGGCCGAACGCCTGCCGGCGGGAGTGCTGCACCAGTACGTGCCGGTCGACCTGCCGCAGGCCGTCGCGCGCTTCCTGGAGCACTGGCGACCGGGCATCGCGCTTTTCGTGGAGTCCGAGCTCTGGCCGACCACGTTGCGCCAGCTCTCGCGCCGGGGCATTCCGTTCGCACTGGTGAACGCCCGCATGTCGGCGCGCTCCTTTGCTCGCTGGTCGCGCGCACGGCCGCTTGCCCGCGCCCTGCTCGACCGCTTCAGCCTGGTCCTGGCCGAGAGCGAGACATCGGCCGATCGCTTCCGGCGGCTGGGCGCATCCCGGGTGCAGGCCACCGGCAACCTGAAGGTCGCGGCCGCCGAGCTCGAGGGCCGCGACGAGGCGCTGGCGCGTGCCGTGGAGGGACGGCCAATCTGGATCGCCGCCTCGACTCACCCCGGCGAAGAGAGCCTGGTGCTGGACGCTCACAGCCGGCTGCTCGCGCGTCATCCGGCGCTGCTCACCATCCTCTGCCCGCGCCACCCGGAGCGGGGCGAAGGCTTGGCGCGCGAGATCGCCGACCGCGGCCTGCCGCTGGCGCGACGCAGCCAAGGGCAGCTTCCGGACACGAAGGACCAGATCTACCTCGCCGACACGCTGGGTGAGCTGGGGCCGCTCTACCGCGTGAGCCGCCTCGCGCTGGTCGGCGGCTCGCTGGTGTCGAAGGGCGGTCAGAACCTGCTGGAGCCGGCCCGCCTCGGCCTGCCTGTGCTGGCGGGGCCCAATACGCAGAATCACGCCGAGGCGGCGGCGCGCCTGGAGCGCGCCGGCGCGCTGCTGCGCGTCGCGGATGCGGAGAGCCTCGCGGCGACAGTCGGTCGCCTCTTCGACGACGAGGCTGAGCGCGTCCGGCGCGGTGCCGCCGCGGCCGCTGCGGCGGCGAGCGAGGCGGAGGTGCTGGATCGCGTGCTCGGCGCGTTGCAGCCGCTTTTGCGGACGCTCGCGCGCTGAAAGTGATGGTTACCCGGTGCCGGAGTGAATCATGAAACGCTGGCTGCTGATTCTGGCCCTATGGCTGATCAACACGTCCGCCCACGCGGCGGGCACCACCTGCGACGCCCTAGCCTCTGTCGTTCGCTACTTTCCGAGCGGCTTCGCGGAAATCAACGGCGTGGACTTCGCTACAGTCTTTCTTCCTCAGGCCGATGACTGTTGGGTCGATGAGGCGGCCTACTTTTGCGTCTGGAATCTGGAGCCCGAGTACCCCGTGCAGGAAGAGCTGGGCCGCTTTGCCGAAGACGTGCGCGCTTGTTATCCGCAGTTCGAGTACGAGCCGAATCTCCCGGAAGATTTCTGGGTAACCGGTGACGGCATGGCGATCTACGGCACCGCCGATCCCAGCGACAACAGCATCACGCTTTCCATTGGGGATGACTAGGAACCGAGCATTGGTTGCCTGACCTGAGCCGGCAACGTCAGATGGCGAGAACTCCAGGTCACGCCTTAGCCTTCTCCTCCGGCGGCGGCAGCTGGTCGGGGTCCTTGCCCATGCGGTGGCCGGGGTTGAGCCGCTCCAGCTCCAGCAGCAGGCCGGAGTGATCGACGCGCCGGCCGCGGTGTTGCACCAGGTCGGCGAAGAGCTTGCGCACGGTCTCCGCCAGCGGCAGGCGGATGCCCAGCGCCTTCGCCTCCGCCAGTATGTTGTCCATGTCCTTCAGGTGCATCGCCGCCGCGCCGCCCGGCACGAACTTGCGCTGCAGCATGCGCTCGCCGTGGATCTTCAGGATCAGGCTGTCGGCGAAGCCGCCGGTCAGCGCGCGGCGCACCGCGGCGGGATCGGCGCCGCCTTCGTGCGAGAGGAAAAGCGCCTCGGCTACCGCGCCGATCGCCAGTGCCACGATCACCTGATTGGCGAGCTTGGCGAGCTGGCCCGTGCCGACGGGCCCGATGCGCACCGGCCGGCCCAGGAGCTTCAGCAGCGGCTCGCCCTTCTGCCAGTGCGCCTCGCTGCCGCCGACCATGATGGCGAGGCTCGCCGCCTCGGCGCCGCTGGGCCCGCCGGAGACCGGCGCGTCGAGCGCGCCGATGCCGCGATCGGCCAGCCGCTTGCCGTGCTCGCGCGCCTCGGCCGGCGCGATCGAGGACGTATCGATCACCAGCGCGCCAGGATTGAGCGCCTCGGCGACACCGTCGTCGAACAGCACCTGATGCACGGCGCGACCGTCGCTCAGCATGGTGAAGACCACGTCGGCGCCCTCCGCCGCATCGGCGGCAGTCTGCTTGGAGGCGGCGCCCGCCGCGACCAGCGAGGCAGCCTTGTCCGGCGAGCGGTTCCACACGCGCAGCCGGTGCCCGCCCTTGATCAGGTTCAGCGCCATGGGGCGGCCCATCAGGCCGAGACCGAGGAAGGCAATTTCCGTCATGGCCCCTCTCCTCTGCTGCAAACGAGCGCGACCTTGCCCGACCGCGACGGCCGGCGCTAGCGCAAGTCCCCTTCGAAGGGCGCGGGCCGGTCCGGAATGACCGTGGGGTTCACCAGGCGAACGAGATCGGCCTTCAGCAGCCAGGAGATCGTCCTGATCGCCTGGTCGCGCCGCTCGCGCGCGAAGAGCTCGCTCAGGGCCCTGACGGTGGTCGGCCCGGCGGCGACCAGCTGCCCGTAGATGGCATCCAGTTCGCTTTCGGCGAGCGGATAGCCGCCGCCCAGCATGAGCAGCGGCTCTTTCGCCATGGCGCGCCAAGCTCCGATGGCGACACCTTCGGCGAGCGCCACCTCGGTCGAAAGCTCGAAGCTGCGGGTGGCGAAATGGCGGTAGGCGCGAAAGGGGTCCGGATGCGCCGGCAGAGCCGGCCGCTGCGATCGGCTTTGCGCAGCCGACCCGCGGCGCTCCACCAGCTCGCCCCAAAGCTCGCGGTAGAGACCGTAGATCCGCTCCCAGGCGAAAGTCTCGCGTGCGCGCCGGCGCCCGGCCTCGCCCATGCGCTGGCGCAGGCCGGCGTCCCGGATCAGCGCGACATAGGCGTCGGCGGCGGCGCCTTCGTCGACCGCTACGTTGAGCGCGGTCTCGCCGGCAAAGTGCATGTAGTCGTCGATGCGGGCGTAGTGCCGCAGTGCCATCTCGTCGCCATAGCCGGGCGGCGTCATCGTCGTCGGCACCAGGATGCCGTCGACACCGTCCCGCACCGTTTCGCGATAGCCGTTCCAATCGGAGACGACCACGGGCAGGCCCGACGCCATGGCCTCCAGCGGCGTCAGGCCGAAGGTCTCCTGCAGGTTGTCGGCCAGGGACGTGAAGACGTCGGCCGCTGCCCTGGCGGCCCGCATCGCCGCGTCGTCGTTGCCGTCGACGAAGTGGCAGCGCACGTCGGGCGCGTAGCGGGTCGCCGCGTCACGGTAGGCGGTCTCGATGCTCTTCTTGGGGAAAATGCCGACCTGAAAGAGATGCAGGCTGCGGCGCGTGCGCTCCGCCGCGCGCTGCAGCGCGCGCAGCATCGGCAAGGGATTGGCCTTGCTGTACTGCGTGAGCCGGCCGACGAAGAGGAAGCAGAGATCCTGCGCTCCCACGCCGTAGCTGCGCCGCGCCTGCCCGCGCAGCAGCTGCATGTCCTTCGTGCCGGTGTCGAAGTCCTCGCAGTGCACACCGAGCGGAATCACCGGCAGCTGCAGGCGCGGCCGCAAGCTGGTTGCCGAGCCCACGCGCTCGGCCAGATACTGCGCCTGCTCCTCGTGGATGTTCTCCACCACGCGGCGCGCGGCCAGCGAGGTGCAGATCAGCGCATCCCAGCTTTCCAGGGGCGCCAGCAGCTGATCGGCGATGGCCGCCTGCGTCGGGGCGGAGGACAGCGTGTGCGTGACGCCGGTGATCGAAAAGGCCGTCGCACCGGCGCGTCGGCGCATCCAGGCGAAGTCGTCGATCGCCGCATCGGCCCGGAACACGCCGCCGACCTTGGCGAGTTTGTCCAGACGGCCGAACTTGATGTACTCCAGGATCTTCAGCCTGGTGCGGCGGCCCTTGGCCAGTTTCGGCACCAGCTTCTCGAGGCGAGCAAGCTGCACGCGGCTGATCGTATAGACGCTGATCGAGGGCTCCGGCTCGTGGAGGACCAAGGCCTTGAGGAAGGCCAGTCCCGCCATGCGCCGGCCAACGATCTCCTTGCTCGTCACGTCGAAGGCGTCGTCGTGGAAGAAGAGCGCTGCGGTCTTCGGTTCTGCCATGGAACTAGGCGGCGAGCAGAGCCTGCCGATCGAGGTCGAGGTGCTCGGCCGCCTCGCGGAAGAGCTCCGGCCCGGCGCCGGGCGCGTGCATGCCCTGGCTCAGCACCTGCCGCCAGCGCCGGGCTCCGGGCACGCCCTGCATCAGGCCCAGGGTGTGCCGGGCGAGGAAGCGCAGCGGCCAGCCGTCGGCGCAGTGCGCTTCGGCCAGCGCCAGCAGGCGCTGCAAGACATCGGCCCGGCTCGGCGCCGCCGTGGCGCCGTAGAACCGGCGGTCCACCTCGGAGAGCAGCCAGGGCGTCTGGTAGGCGGCGCGGCCCAGCATCACGCCGTCGGCCCAGCCGAGCGCCTCTTCCGCCTGGTCGAGATCGCCGAGGCCACCGTTCAGCACGATGTGGAGCTCCGGGCGATCGCTCTTGAGGGCGTGCACGAGCTCGGCGCGCAGCGGCGGCACCTCGCGGTTCTCCTTCGGCGACAACCCCTTCAGCCAAGCCTTGCGCGCGTGCACCACGAAGCTGCCGCAGCCGGCCTCGGCCAGTGTGGCGACGAAGGCGGCCAGCGAGTGGCGCTCGTCCTGCTCGTCGATGCCGAGGCGGCACTTCACGCTGACCGGCAGTGCCGTGGCGCGCGCCATGGCTTCCCAGCAGCGCGCCACCAGTGCCGGCTCCGCCATCAGGCAGGCACCGAAGCGGCCCTGCTGCACGCGGTCCGAAGGGCAGCCGCAGTTGAGGTTGATCGCGTCGTAGCCCCAGGCCTCGGCGAGCCGTGCCGCCTCGGCGAGACCACCGGGGTCGCTACCGCCGACCTGCAGGACAAGCGGGCGCTCGATCGCGTCGAAGTCGAGGAAGCGCGAACGGTCGCCGTGCAGCAACGCGCCCAGCGGCACCATCTCGGTCCAGAGCTCGGCATGGCGCGTCAACAGCCGGTGGAAGCGGCGGCAGTGCCGGTCCGTCCAGTCCATCATCGGCGCGACGGCGAAGCGGTTCAGGGTCATGGCGGTGGCTGTATAGCGGCTGCCCCGATGCCTACCAAGGGGCCGCGAGGAACCCTCCCAGCCGCGGGGGTGTTCCGATCGGGCGGCCGGGTGTACTCTGCCGCCGCTTTTTGCGTCGGAGAGGGATGCAGGGACCATGGCGAAGAAAGCGACGAGCCGCAAGTCTGCCGCGAAACCGCTGAAGAGCACCGGTGCGGCGAAGATAACGGCGCGCCCGACCAAGGAGAAGAAGCGCAGCCGCGCGCAGGACTCCACTCTCGGCGCCCGGCCGATCTGGAGCGGCAACATCCGCCTGGCGCTGGTCTTGGTGCCGGTGAAGATTTACCCGGCCACCAAGGCCGGTGCCCGCATCTCCTTCCACCAGGTGCACAAGCCCTCGGGCAAGCGCATCAACTACCAGAAGATCGTGGCCGGGGTCGGTCCCGTCGAGAACGAGGACATCGTCAAGGGCTACGAGATCGACAAGGGGCGCTACGTCCTCTTCGAGCCGGAAGAGATCGACGAGGTGAAGCTGGAATCGCGGCGCACGCTGGACCTCGTGCAGTTCGTCCAGCAGGGCGAGATCGATCCGATCTGGTTCGACACCCCCTACTACGTCGTTCCCGACGGCGAGCTCGCCGAGGAAGCCTATGCCGTGCTGCGCGACGGCCTCAGCACCAAGAAGCGCATCGGGCTCGGCCAGTTCGTCATGCGCGGGCGCGAGTACGTCGCGGCGCTGAAGCCCTTCGGCAAGGGCATCCTCCTGGAGACGCTCCGCTTCGCCGACGAGGTGCGCCAGGCCAAGCCGTTCTTCGAAGGCATCGCCGAGGAGGACTCCGATCCGGACCTGTTGTCGATGGCCGAGGAGCTGATCCAGCGCAAGAGCGGAAAGTTCGATCCCGACCGCTTCCACGACACCTACACCGAGACCTTGCGCGAGCTGATCGAAAAGAAGGCGAGGACCGGCAAGCCGCTGGAGATCGAGGAGACCAGCGAGCAGCCGACCGGCCGCGGCGCGCAGGTCATCGACCTCGTCGAGGCGCTGAAGCGCAGCGTGCGCGGCGGCGGCGGCGAGGAGCGCGCGAGCACGCGCCGGTCGGCCAGCGAGCGCCGCAAGGCGGGCTGACGTGGCGGAGAGGGGCAACCCGCTCTCCACCTACTGGCAGAAGCGCCGGTTCGACGAAACGCCGGAGCCCCGCGGCAAGCGCGAGAAGAAGGCCGGCTGGCAGTATTCCATCCAGAAGCATGCGGCGACCCGGCTGCATTACGACCTCCGGCTCGAGCTGGACGGCGTGCTGAAGAGCTGGGCGGTCACCCGCGGCCCCAGCTACAACCCGGCCGACAAGCGCCTGGCCGTGCGCACCGAGGACCACCCGGTCGACTATCTCGAGTTCGAAGGCACGATTCCTCCCGGCAACTACGGTGCGGGCACCGTGCTGCTGTGGGACCGCGGCACCTGGGAGCCGGTCGGCGATCCGCACGAGGCCCTGAAGAAGGGCAAGATGGCCTTTCACATCTACGGCAATCGCCTGAAGGGCCTCTGGGCCCTGGTGCGCATGAAGCCGCGGGAGGGCGAGAAGCGCGAAAACTGGCTCCTGATCAAGGAGCGCGACGAACTCGCCGACCCCGACTACAGCGTGACCGAGGAAGCCGAGACCAGCGTCAAGACCGGCCGCGATCTCGAGGAGATCTCCGCCGGCAAGGGCGGTGCGGCCACCTGGACCAGCAAGGGCGGAAAGGGCGGCGGCAAGACAAAGCGCGGCGCCAAGGCGCCGGCCTTCGTCGCGCCGCAGCTCGCAACGCTGGTCGACGACGTACCCGCCGGCAGCGGCTGGGTCTTCGAGATGAAGTTCGACGGCTACCGCGCGATCGCCGCGGTGTCGGGCGACCAGGTCGCGCTCTATACGCGCAGCGGCCAGGACTGGACCGAGCGCTTCGTCCCGCTGCCCCAGGCGCTCGCCGACCTCGACCTCGACCGCGTCCTGCTGGACGGCGAGATCGTCGTGGTCGACGAGGAGGGGCGGGGCGATTTCTCCAGCCTGCAGAAGGCGCTCTCCGGCGAGGGCGGCGAGCTTTCCTATTTCGTCTTCGATCTTCTGGCCGAGGCCGGCAAGTCCCAGCGCGACCAGACGCTGGTGCAGCGCAAGAAGCGCCTGCAGAAGCTCTTGGCCAAGGCGCCCAAGGGAGGGCCGGTCTTCTTCACCGACCACATCGAAGGCAAGGGCGAAGAGTTCCTGGAAGAACTCTGCAAGCGCGGCTTCGAGGGCATCATCGCCAAGCGCGCCGACCAGCCCTATCGGTCCGGCCGCACGAAATCCTGGCTGAAGATCAAATGCGGCAAGCAGCAGGAGTTCGTCATCGTCGGCTGGACGAAGTCGGACAAGAAGGACCGCGCCTTCTCCTCGCTGCTGCTGGCGGTCCACGAAGCGGGCGAGCTGCGCTTCGCCGGCAAGGTCGGCGCCGGCTTCAGCGACACGACGCTGGCGGAACTTGCCGCGAAATTCCGATCGCTCGCCAGCGACAAGCCGACGCTGCAGGTCGCCCTGCCGCCGGCCGAGCGCCGGCGCATCCGCTGGCTGAAGCCGAAGCTGGTGGCGGAGGTCGAGTTCGCCGAGTTCACCAGCGACGGCAGCGTGCGCCACGGCCGCTTCCTCGGACTCAGGGAGGACAAGGTGGTAAGGGACGTGAAGCGCGAGGAGCCGGTCGACCTCGAGGCGGCGAGCAAGCCGAGGGCGAAGAAGAATTCCATACCGACGATCGCCGGGGTGCGCATCAGCCATCCCGACCGCGTGCTCTACGAAAACGCAGGACTCACCAAGGAAGACCTCGCGCGCTACCTGGAGAAGGCCGCGCCGCGGATGCTGGAGCACCTGGGCCAGCGCCTGGTCAGCTTGGTGCGCTGCCCCGAGGGCACCAGCGGCACCTGCTTCTTCCAGCGCCACCGCGGGGCCGGCCTCTCGGAGGCGATCGACAGCGTGCCGGTGAAGGAGGACGACGGCACGACCGAGGACTATCTGCACATCAGGAACGTGAAGGGTCTGGTGACCGCGGCGCAGATGGGCGGGATCGAATTCCACGTCTGGGGATCGCGCGTCGACCGCATCGAGCAGCCGGACCGGCTGGTCTTCGATCTCGATCCGGCGCCCGACGTCGCCTACGACACCGTGGCCGACGCCGCGCACGAGATGAAGGCCGTCCTGGAGGCGCTCGAGCTGGAAAGCTTTGCGATGCTGACCGGGGGCAAGGGCATCCACGTGGTGGTGCCGATCGTGCGCCAGCACGAGTGGCCGACGATCAAGGACTTCACCGGCGCGGTCGCGCGCCAGCTCGCCGAAGCCCATCCCACGCGCTACGTCTCGGTAATGACCAAGGCCAAGCGCAAGGGCCGCATCTTCATCGACTACCTGCGCAACGGCCGCACGGCGACCGCGATCTGCCCCTTCTCGCCGCGCGCGCGCGCCGAGCCATCGGTCGCCTGGCCGGTCAGCTGGCCGGCGCTCGGCCGGCAGCCCGGCGCCAACGCCGTCACTATCGAGACTGCGATGAAGCGTCTGGGCGAGCCCGATCCCTGGAAGGGCTACGCCAAGCTGAAGCAGCGCCTGAGCAAGGCCGCGCTGAAAGCGGTGGGGGTGGAGAGCTAGACCAGAAATTCGCTGCGTTTGGCGCAGCAAACTAGTCTCCCCTCGATGGGGAGGTCTGCGAAAAGATCACCAATCTATGACTCCCCGGAAGCCGCGCAGCGGCTATCCGGGGCCCATGGAAAGGGATGCGCGGAACGCAGCTCGCCGCGCTTGCGCGACGGTGGGCCCCGGACAAGCGCTTCGCGCTTTCCGGGGAGTCATCTTTTCTTTGAGGGAGATCAGTAACGGCACGAGCTCAGTGGCCTCCGCTTCAGCGGCGCGCCAGCGCCCGGTCGGCTGCCGTCTCCGGGATCCACCAGCTCCGGCCGTCCGGGCGGCGCACGTAGTCCGGCCAGGGAAAGTCGATCGGCGGCGGGTAGT
>DATEDK010000123.1:0-2005 GCA_035281685.1 Kiloniellales bacterium
TCGGGCGCCTTCGCCGAGGCCGCCTGGCAGGGGGTGGCCCGCACGCCTCGCCGGGCGCGAAAAGGCGCCGGCGCCCGCCGCTAGAACGGGCCGGGCCCGCCGCCGCGCGGGCCCCGTTCCGCGACATTGCTTTGTCCGGGGGGCTCAGGAATACTGGTCGTCGAGGGGCAGATCACGACTCCGGCAAGGAATCCGTAACGACCCATGGTGATGCGGCGCCGCCGTACCTCGGCCTTTGACCGGCCGGCCTCTTATTTCGCCAGGCCGGTTGATCCCTCGCCGCAGTTCGCGAACGAGGCGCTCGAGCACATCGAGCGCTACGTGCCGGCGCACCTGCAGACCACCTGCAAGGACCTGATCGAATGGCTCGAGGCGATCGCCAACGGCGGCCTCAAGACCACCGCCGAGAAGGAAGCCACGGCCCCGCCGTCCGAGACCGTCGAAGTCCACATCAACGACATCAACGATCTGCCGACCACGCTGCCGTTCCAGGAGATTCCGGAAGGGCACCTGGTGATGCCCGGCAAGCCGACCGAGGCCTGGGTGCGCAAACTGGCCGCGATCATGGCCACCACCGACATCTCGACCAACTTCCTGCCGACCGAGAAGCACCGGCAGCTCGCCAGCCTGCACATCCGGCTGGCGCTGGAAGCGATCCCGACGCCGGACGAGCGGCTCGATCCGCTGGCGATGACCGTGGTCGCGGTGCAGGACTACCAGGCGCGGCGGCAGATTTTCCTGGATGCCGTGCGGCGGGCGAACGATGCGCTGCCGCTCGGCCAGCAGAACATGAAGGTCAAGGCCTCGGTGCTGACGCAGCAGACCTTCGTGCCCTTCATCCCGACCGGCCGCGAGCTGGAAGAGATTGCCGTGCTGATCAAGGACGACCTGCACTTCGAGGGCGACCTGCTGGAAGCGGCCAAGCTCTACCTCAAGGGGCTGCCGATGGCGCGCTTCCTCGACTACCAGACGCCGGAGCGGGTCAAGGTCGGCAGCATCGTGGTCATGCTGTGGAATACCGCACCGGAGCGCGTCAGCCTGTTCGTGCCGGATCCGGCGACCGGCAAGCTCACCCGCAAGGATCTCGAGCCGGAGCCGCAAACCCCCTAGCGGCAGCCCCGCCGACGCCGGCGGCTATGTCGGAAAGCGGCTGGTGACCGGGGTCCAACGCGTCTAAAATCGCCGCTTATTGGCGATGAGGGGCGCCGGGGAATAGGGTATGCCGGAGGCCCAGACAGACGAGCAGGCCGCCCTGGCAGCGAAGCTGCTGGGGGATAGCGGCGCGCTCGAATTGCAAAGCGTGCTCGACAAGCTGCCGGCGGCGGCCTATACCTGCGACGCCGAGGGCCTGATCACCTATTTCAACCGCCGTGCGGTCGAGATCTGGGGCCGCGAGCCGCGGCTCAATGATCCTGCGGACCGCTACTGCGGATCCTTCCGGCTGTTCAGCGCGAAGACCGGCGAGCCGCTGCGGCACGAGGAGTGCTGGATGGCGCTGGCGCTGCGCGACAAGCGCGGCTACAACCGCCAGGAAATCATCATCGAGCGGCCCGATGGCCGCCGCGTGCACGCGCTGGCGCATGCGAATCCGATCACGGATCCCGCCGGCAAGCTGATCGGCGCGCTCAACATTCTGATTGATCTGAGCGACAGCCAGCGCGCCGAGCAGCAGGCTCAGACCTGGGCGGCGCGCCTCGCCGCGATCGTGGAGTCGAGCGAAGACGCCATCGTCGGCAAAAACCTGGACGGCATCATCACGAGCTGGAATCAGGCGGCGGAGCGGATGTACGGCTATACCGCCGAGGAGGCGGTCGGCCGCTCGATCATGCTGGTGATTCCCGAAGAACGGCGCGACGAGGAGACGCAAATCCTGGCGCGGCTCAGGCGCGGCGAGCGGGTCAGCCACTTCGAAACCGTGCGGCGGCACAGGGACGGCCGGCTGCTCGACGTCTCGCTGACGATTTCGCCGATCCGCGGGCCGGACGGCAGCGTCATCGGCGCGTCG
>DATEDK010000124.1:0-3017 GCA_035281685.1 Kiloniellales bacterium
CGCGGTCGAACGTCTCCACTTCGATCCGCGAGCTGCAGTCCTGGAACCTGGTGAAGGTGGTGCACGAGCTGGGCGACCGGCGCGACCACTTCCAGGCCATGGGCGACCTTTGGGAAATGTTCCTGACGATCGTCGAAGAGCGCAAGAAACGCGAGATCGACCCGACGCTCACCACGCTGCGCCACTGCGTGTTGGAAGGCCGCGAGGACGGGCGCACGCCGCCCGAGGCGCTGGCGCGCATGGAAGAGATGCTGAAGTTCCTGGACACGATGACCGCCTGGTACGAGGAGGTGCGCAAGCTGCCGCGCGCCACGCTGATGGGGCTGATCCGCCTCGGCGGGAAAATCGCCCGGATGGTACGCCGGCTGCGTTAGCGCCGCGGGTGCTTGGAAGGGAGAGGCATGGCCATGTATTTCTCTCTTGTCAGAACTATCAGACAAGAACGTTCCATCATCGAGGAACCGGGTGCGACCACGGACGGGGGATTCCGCGGCTTGTTGGGCGAGGAGGCCTGGGGACGCTTGGCCGAAGGCATCCGCCGTCGCTTCGCCAGCTTGTCCGCACCCCGTCGAGCCCAGGTGTTCCGCGGTCGTTTCGACATCGTGCGCCGCAGCAGGCTCGGCTGGTGCTTTGCCTGGCTCTGTCGTGTGATCGGTGAGCCGTTGCCGCGCGGCCAGGGCCAGAGGGTGCCAGCGCGCGTGGTCGTGGCCCTTGCCCGCGATGGAAAGGGCGTCGAGTGGCGGCGCCACTACGCCTTCGCGCATCACGGCGAGCGCTGCAGCACGGTGAAGCGCGAGGCAGGACGGCAGCTCCTGGAGTGCGTCGGGCGGTGCTTCGGCATGGAGCTGGCGCTCTCCGAAGAGGCGGGCGCGCTGCACTTCCGCTCGACCCGCTTCTTCGTGACGCTGGGACGTCGGCGCCTGACCTGGCCGCTGCTGCTGTCGCCCGGCCGCATGCACGTCCTGCACGAGGCAGGCCCCAAGGGGGATGGAGGGGACGAAGACTTCCGCTTCCGCCTCGAAGTGCGCCACCCGCTGTTCGGGCTGACGTTCCTGCAGGACGGCCGCTTCCGGCAGATGGAGGGCTGAGTCATGACCGCATTGCAGATGCTCGTTGCGGTGCAGATGGCACTGGGACTTTTCGACATCCTCTATCACCACGAGCTGACCGAGCGCCTATGCTGGCGGCCGACAGCCGCGCGCGAGCTGGGCCTGCATGCTGCCCGCAACGCGCTCTACGCGCTCACCTTCCTCACGCTCGCCTGGGTCGAATGGCAGGGGCCGCTGGCCTGGGGCTTTGCCCTGCTGCTGGTTGCCGAAACGATCTTGACGCTCGCCGACTTCCTCGAGGAGGACCGCTCCCGTCTGCTGCCGCCGAGCGAGCGGGTGACCCACGCGCTGCTCGCCCTCAACTTCGGGGCCATTGTCGCGCTGCTGGCGCCGGAGCTGCTGCGCTGGTCGGCAGCGCCGCTGGGCGTGGCGCTGGTCGATCGCGGCCTCTGGTCGTGGGCGCTGACCGCGGCCACCGTCGGCATCGCGCTCTGGTCGCTGCGGGAGCGGAGGCGGCGCACGTGGTGCCTCGGCCGGCACGCCTCGGCGCGGGGCTTGAGCCAGCCGTTCCTCGCCGAGCCGCGGCGCCTGCTCGTGACGGGTGGTACGGGCTTCATCGGCCGGCGCCTGGTCGAGGCATTGGTCGCGGGCGGCCATCAGGTGACCGTGCTGACGCGCGACCCGCGCAAGGCGGCGGCGTTGGCGCGACCGGTCGAGTTCGTCGCCACGATGGCCGAGCTGCCGCGGCACCGGCACTTCGACGGCGTCGTGCATCTCGCGGGCGAGCCGGTGGCACAGCCGTGGGGCCGCTTGGCGCGCCGACGCATGGTCGAGAGCCGCGTGGAGCTGCTGCGTCAGGTGGCCGAGTGGTGCGCCGCCGCGGCGAGCCGGCCGGCCGTTCTGGTCACCGCCTCGGCCATCGGTGTCTACGGCGACGGCGGCGAGACCGCGCTGACGGAACGCAGCCCCGCGGGCGCGGGCTTCGCCGCGGAGCTCTGCCAGGTGGCGGAGCAGGCCGCTGCGACGGCCGCGGACCGCCTTGGCTCGCGGCTGGTGATCCTGCGCTTCGGCCTCGTGCTGGCAGCAGACGGCGGGTTCCTTGGCCGTCTCCTGCTGCCATTCGAGTTGGGGCTCAGGTTGCGCTTCGGCAGCGGGAGGCAGTGGCTCTCCTGGCTGCACCGCGACGACGCCGTGCGGCTCATCTGCTGGGCACTCGGCCGACTGGAGGCGAGCGGCGTCTATAACGCCGTGGCGCCGATGCCGGTAATGCAGGCGGCTTTCGCCAAGAGCCTCTCGGCCGCGCTGGTGCGCCTAGCCTTGCCGGTTGCCGTGCCGGCGAGACTGATCCGCCTCGGCTTCGGCCAGATGGGTCGTGAGCTCTTCCTGGCGAGCCAGAAAGTCTTGCCGCAGCGCGCAGCCGAGCAAGGCTTCCGCTTCCGCTTTCCCTTCCTGGAGGCAGCACTGGCGGAGATCGTCGGCGGCCGTGTTCGCGGCCGCGCGCGGCTGCTGAACGAAGGTCTCGTGCTGCGCGACCGACGGCAGAAGCGGCCGGGCTAGACTACGCCTCGCTCGCTCAGCGCCTGCACCTCGTCAGGAGGGTGCAAATCACTCGACGGCGTAGATCTCCGGTTGGCCGCCATCCGCGCCGAACGAGTAGATGACGAAGGGGGCGACCTTGATGCCGCTCATCCCCGGAGAGCCGGCGGGCATGCCGGGAAGCGTGACGCCGGCGATCGAGGGATGCTCCTCCAGGAGGCGTCGAACGATGTGGACCGGCACATGGCCATCAACGACATAGTCGCCGACGAACATGGTATGGCAGCCCTGGAACTCCGTAGGCACTCCAGCATCGCTGCTGATTCTGCTGAGGTCGTGAGTCGGCATCACCACAACTGTG
This sequence comes from Kiloniellales bacterium, assembly GCA_035281685.1. GTDB lineage: Bacteria > Pseudomonadota > Alphaproteobacteria > Kiloniellales > JACOMY01 > DATEDK01. The sequence continues at coordinate 2,947 of DATEDK010000124.1, forward strand.
AAACCATTCTCGCGAAGGTAGTCAGCGTAGCCTTCGCAACAACCGCACTGTGGGTTCTTGTACAGCGTTGC
>DATEDK010000125.1:0-5694 GCA_035281685.1 Kiloniellales bacterium
TATGCGCACAACGAGGAGCTCCTGGTGAAGCGCGGCGACGTCGTGCGCCGCGGCGAGACCATCGCGCGGGTCGGCTCCAGCGGCAACGTCGACAGCCCGCAGCTGCACTTCGAGGTGCGCCGCGGCTCGCAGGCGATCGACCCGCTGACGGTGATGACGCAGCAGAGCGCAAGCAGATGACAGAAGACAGAGGACAGAGACAGAGGACAGATGACAGAGGCACCAGTGCCATCTGTCTTCTGTCCTCTGTCTTCTGTCCTCTGACTATTCCAGCCGCTTCCCCAGCCTCCCCGCGAGGTCCTGCACGAACTGCCAGGCGACGCGGCCGGAGCGGCTGCCGCGGGTGACCGACCACTCGCGCGCGGCGGCGCGCAGCTCGTTGGGCGAGACCTCGAGACCGTAGTGCCGGCAGTAGCCCTCGATCATCGCGAAGAAGGTGTCCTGGTCGCAGTTGTGGAAGCCGAGCCAGAGGCCGAAGCGGTCGGAGAGACTGACCTTCTCCTCCACCGCCTCGGAGGCGTGGATCGCGGTCGAGCGCTCGTTTTCGATCATGTCGCGCGCCATGAGGTGGCGGCGATTCGAGGTGGCGTAGAAGACGACGTTGGCGGGCCGACCCTCGATGCCGCCCTCCAGCACCGCCTTCAGCGACTTGTAGCTGGTGTCCGCCGACTCGAAGGAGAGGTCGTCGCAGAAGAGGATCACTTGCTCCTTCTGTGCGCGCAGCAGCGCCAGGAGCTCGGGCAGCGTGACGATCTCCTCGCGGTGCAGCTCGACCAGCTTGAGGTCGGGGAGCCCTGCGGCGCGGCTTTCGTCTGCCGCGGCAGCGTGCACCGCCTTCACCAGCGAAGACTTGCCCATGCCGCGCGCACCCCAGAGCAGCGCATTGTTCGCCGGCAGGCCACGCGCAAAGCGGCGCGTGTTCTCCATCAGCGTCTCGGCCTGGCGCTCGACGCCCTTCAGAAGGCCGAGGTCGACGCGGTTGACGCGCGGCACGGGCTCCAGGCGCCGGCCTTCGGCGTGCCAGACGAAGGCCTCGGCGGCCGCCAGGTCGGGAGTGGCCGGCGGCTTGGGCGCCAAGCGCTCCAGGGCGTCGGCGATGCGCTGCAACAGGGTGCTTTCGTCGGCCATGCAAGGCTCCAAGGAGGGCCAGCGCGGGCTTCCGCGGTGCGGCAACCCAGCGCCCTGAAAGGCGGGAGGCAAGATTGCAATTTGATTTATGGCCAGTATAGTCCGCCGGTCATTTTTGAGCCCTGGAGAAGCGACGCATGCTGATTTCGACCGCCTTGGCGCAGGAAGGTGGTGGCGGAGGCGGTGCCGGCCTTGGCGGTCCAGACTTGCTGACCTCGCTTCTGCCTCTGGTGCTGATCTTCGTCGTCTTCTACTTCCTGATGATCCGCCCGCAGCAGAAGAAGATGAAGGAGCACCGGAACCTGGTGGCGAACCTGCGCCGCGGCGATCGTGTGGTGACCGGCGGCGGCCTGATCGGCGTGGTGACCAGGGTGATCAACGAGGCCGAGGTCCAGGTGGAGATCGCCGACGGCGTGCGCGTGCGCGTGCTCAAGCACACCGTCACCACCGTACTCGGCAAGGGCGAGCCGGCGAAGGCGGAGACCGCCCCCGCGCCTCCGACCAAGAGCTAGGCGCCTGCCGGACGCCCCAGGGCGGAGCTTTCGATGGTACAGCTGCCTCTCTGGCAACGTGTGCTCATCCTGGCGGTGATGGCGCTCGGTCTGCTCTACGCGCTGCCGAATGCCGTGCCGCGCAGCACCCTGGACAGCTTGCCCAGCTGGTTGCCGCGCAGTCAGGTGAATCTCGGCCTCGACCTGCGCGGCGGCTCCTATCTCCTGCTCGAGGTGGACATCGCGGCGCTGGAAGCCGAGCAGCTCAAGGACCTCGCTGCCACCGTGCGCGACGTGCTGCGCCAGGCGCGGATCGGCTACGCGAACCTCGGTGCGCGCGAGGGCGCCATCGGCTTCAGCCTGCGCGATGCGAGCAAGGCGGCCGAGGTCGCGACCCTGCTGCAGGACGAGCTCAGCGACGACGTCACCATCGAGCAGACCCCGAGCGGCGAATTCCGGGTCGCTTACACCGAGAGGTACCTGGAGGAGCGCCGCGCCAACGTGGTCGTGCAGGCGGTCGAGATCGTGAGCCGCCGCGTCGACGAGACCGGAACCCGAGAGGCCTCGGTGCAGCGGCAGGGCGATCTGCGCATCCTGCTGCAGGTGCCGGGCGCCGATCCCGATGAGCTGAAGCGGATCCTGGGCACGGTGGCGAAGATGACCTTCCGCTTCGTGCTGACCGACGCCGACCCGGCAGCGCCGCCCGCCGGTTCCTCCGTGCTGGAGATCTCCGGCGAGGAAGGCCAGCCCTCGCCCGGCAAGCTGGTCGTCGAGGACCGCATCATGGTCTCCGGCGAGTCGCTGGTCGACGCACAGCTCGGCTATCAGCAAAACGAGCCGGTGGTCACCTTCCGTTTCGATGGACCGGGCGGCAAGGCCTTCTGCGATGCCACCAGCAACAATGTCGGGCGGCTCTTCGCCATCGTGCTCGACAACAAAGTGATCTCCTATCCCCGTATCCGCGAGCCCATCTGCGGCGGGTCCGGCAACATCAGCGGCTCCTTCACCCAGGAATCGGCGAGCCGGCTGGCGTTGCTGCTGCGCGCCGGTGCCCTGCCGGCGCCCTTGAAGATCCTGGAGGAACGCACGGTCGGTCCGGGCCTGGGTGCCGACTCGATCGAAGCGGGCGAGCAGGCAAGCATCGTCGGCATCATCCTCGCGATGGCCTTCATGACCGCTGCCTACGGCCTGTTCGGTGCCTTCGCCTGCGTGGCGCTGTTGGCCAACCTGATCCTGCTGCTGGGGATGATGACCGCGATCGGCGCGACACTGACCCTTCCGGGCATTGCCGGCATTGCGCTGACGCTCGGCATGGCGGTCGATGCCAACGTGCTGATCTACGAGCGCATGCGTGAGGAGCAGCGGGCCGGGCGCAGTCCCCTGCTGGCGGTCGACGCCGGTTACAAGCGGGCGCTGACCACCATCATCGACTCCAATCTGACGACGTTGATCGCCGGCATCCTGCTCTACCAGTTCGGCAGCGGGCCGATCCGCGGCTTCGCGGTCACCCTCTCGCTGGGCCTGGTGACCTCGATGTTCACCGCCATCATGCTGTCGCGCTGGCTGATACTGGTGTGGCTCAAGCGGCGCCGGCGCGTCGCCCTGCCGATCTGAGGGCCCGAGCCATGGCGCTGAGCAAGCATTTCTCGCACGAGTTCAAGTTCGACTTCATGGGCGCGCGGGGCTGGTTCTACGCCTTCGCGATCGTCGTGGTCGTGGGCTCGATCGCGCTGGTGGCCTTCAAGGGCCTCAACTTCGGCGTCGACTTCCGCGGCGGCATCGTCATGGAGGTGAAGACCAACGGGCCGGCCGAGCTCGACGAGATGCGCTCGGACCTGAACGGCCTGGGGCTGGGCGCGGTTACGCTGCAGACCTTCGGCGACCCGGACGTCGTGCTCATCAGCCTTGCCTCGCAGGGCGAGGAGGAGGGGGCGCAGGAGCAGGCGATCCAGCAGATCAGGCAGACGCTGGGCAGCCGCGTCGTCGAGTACCGGCGCATCGAGTCGGTCGGGCCCAAGGTCGGCGACGAACTGCGCACCGGCGGCATCATCGCCGCCGTGCTGGCCATGCTCGGCATCGCGGTCTACGTCTGGGTCCGCTTCGACTGGTCCTTCGGTGTGGCTGCGCTCATAGCGCTGATGCACGACGTCATCGGCACGGTCGGCTTCTACGCCCTGGTCGGTTACGAGTTCGATCTGACGACGCTTGCCGCGGTGCTGACGGTCGCGGGCTACTCGATCAACGACACCGTGGTCATCTACGACCGCGTGCGCGAGGAGCTGCGGCGCTACAAGAAGATGCCGATCCCGGAGGTGCTCAACAAAGCGGTCAACGCGACCCTGACCCGCACCTTCCTCACCGGCGTCACCACGCTCCTGGCACTGTTCGGCCTCTTCCTGCTCGGCGGCGAAGTGCTCCGTGGCTTCTCGGCCGGCATCATCGTCGGCATCGTGCTCGGCACTTTCTCGTCGTTCGGGCTGGCGGTGCCGTTGCTGACCTTCACCCACCTGCGCCGGCGCAAGGAGGAGGAAGGCGCCGAGAAGGTCGTGGTGCCGCGCGGGGGCAAGAAGGCCTAGGCGGCTCGATGGTCGACCTCACGCCGCTGATCCCGCAGGGCCGGCAGGTCGTCGAGGGCTACGGGCCGAAGCACTTCCGGGTGAGCGGCCAGGTCTACGAAAGCGCGATCCTCGTGCTGCCGGGCGAGACACGAGCCTGGTCCGTGACGGCGTTCGAAGACATCACGATCGAAAGCCTGCAGCCGGTGATCGCCAGCGCCGCCGAGGTCGACCTGCTGCTGCTCGGCACGGGTCCGCGCCTGCGCCCGCCGCCGACCGGCCTACGCGCTGCGCTGAGGGCAGCCGGCCTCGCGCTCGAACCGATGGACAGCGGCGCCGCCTGCCGGACCTACAACGTGCTGATGGCTGAGGGCCGGCGCATAGCCGCCGCACTGCTACCGGTCAGCTAGAGTATTTCGCACTCGAGGTGAATCAGGTCGCGGCACCCATTCACCGCGCCATCAAGGGGGGAGGTGTTGCCTGCGGACCCTGCTCTAACGGTCGAGCTGCTCCAGCAGCAGCTTCACCGCCGCCTCGAGCTGCGGATCGCGGCCGGCGACGACGTCGCCCGGCAGCATCGGCACGAAAACGTCCGGCTCGGTCTGCCGGTTCTCCAGCCAGTTGCCGTTGTTGTCGCGCATGCCGCCCTGCGGGACGCCGTAATACAGCACGCCGTCCTGCTGGTCCTCCCACCAGACCGCGGTGCCGGTTCCGGGCACCGGCTCCCCGACCAGCGGCCCGATCCCGAGCACCCGATACGAGAAGGGGAAGATGTGGCCGTCGGAGTAGGCGGCAGGATTGGTCAGGACCGCGGAGGGCTTGGTCCAGCGGTTGAAGGGCTCGATCGACCCGGAGCCCTGCTCGCCCGGCTCCCAGAGCAGGACCTGCTGGCCGCTGAGCAGGGCCAGGAGCTGGTTGGTCAGGTTGCCGCCCTGGTTGAAGCGCTCATCGACCACCAGCGCCTCTGCCTCGCGGTAGCGGCCGAACATGTTGGTGTACACCTGGCGGTAAGAGGCTTCGTCCATCGCCTCGACGTGCACGTAGCCGATGCGGCCACCCGACAGCTCGCGCACCATCTCGCGCCGCTGGTCGATCCAGTACCAATAGGCCAAGCGCCTTTCTTCCCGCGTGCTGATCGGCAGCAGCACCTCTTCCCAGGTCTCGCCGGTGGCGGGGTCGAGCAGCGAGAGCCGCGTATCGCGGTCGCGCTTGCGGTTCAGCAGCGGATGGATGCTGTCATCCGGGCCGATCTCGTGGCCGTCGATCGCCGTGATGATCACTCCGGGCGCGATGCGCGAGGTGGCATTGTCGGCCGGGCCATTTGCCAGCACGGCGCTCACCTTGTAGCCCGCGCCGCGCCAGGTCCCGTCGAAGTAGAGGCCGAGCGCGGCGGTCCTGTCGGTATCGCTGCGCCACGGCCAATAGCCGGAGCCGGTGTGCGAGGCGTTCAGCTCGCCCACCATCTCGCTCAGCAATTCGGCGAAATCGAAGCCGTTGGTGACATGCGGCAGGAAGCGCCG
>DATEDK010000126.1:0-11265 GCA_035281685.1 Kiloniellales bacterium
CGACACGCGGTGCTGCGCACCGCTGCTCAGGGTGAGGTCTTTGGTTTGTCCACAAACCCACTGACCTCACCCTGAGCAGGCCGCGTCAGCGGCCGTGTCGAAGGGTCGGCCAAGGAGCTCGATAGGGAGACACATCATGGATTTCGCCGCCGTCGACTACCTCGCCTGCCTCGTCGCAGCGGTCGCCGCCTACGCCTTTGGCATGGTCTGGTACATGGGCCTGTCGAAGGCCTGGGTCGCCGCCGTCGGCAAGAGCGCGGACGAGCTCAGGGCCAACGCCAATCCGATCACCTTCGCGGTGACCGCGCTTGCCTGCTTCGTCACGGCGGTCGTGCTGGCGATGATCTGGGGTGGCGGACTGGCGATGGTCGGGCTCTGGCCCGTGCTGCGCACCGCGATCATCCTCTGGGTCGGTTTCATCCTGACCACCGTCGCGGTCCACCACGCCTACCAGGGGCAGAGGCGCTCGCTGACCCTCATCGACGGCGGCTACGGGCTGGGCGTGGTCGTCATCGAGTCGATCGTGCTGTGGCTCTTCGCGTAGCATCGTCCTCATGTCCCTCCCCATTGCCTCCGGCTGGTTCGAACGCCGCACGATCGACGAGGCGATCACGCTGCTCTGGGAGCCGCACGTCGACCCGTGGATGCGCTGCAACATCTGGCACGTGCGCGGCCGCGGGCGCGATCTCTTGGTGGACAGCGGCTTCGGTGTCGCGAGCCTCTCCCAGGCGGCGCGCGATCTCTTCGAGCATCCGCTGACGGCGGTGGCGACGCACGCCCATGCCGATCACGTCGGCAGCCACCACGAATTCGCCGACCGCGCCATCCATCCGCTGGAGGCGGAGCTCCTCAAGGCACCGCCCTACGCGAACCTGGTCGCGGCCAAGGCCTACGGTCCCGTGGGGATGGCGATGCTGCAGCGCCTGGGTATGCCGGTGCCCGACGGCCTCTTGATCGACGCGCTGCCCCACGCCGGCTATGACCCGGAACGCGACTATGCGATCCCGCCCTCGGCGCCGACGCGGCTTCTGGATGAGGGCGACATGCTCGACCTCGGCGACCGTTCCTTCGAGGTGCTGCACCTGCCCGGCCACTCGCCGGGCTCGATCGGTCTCTGGGAGAAGGCGACGGGCACGCTCTTCTCGGGGGATGCACTCTACGATGGACCGCTGCTCGACGAGCTGGAGCGCTCCTCGATCCCCGACTACGTGCGCACGATGGAGCGGTTGATGGAGCTGCCGGTCACCGTCGTGCACGGCGGCCACGAGCCGAGCTTCGGCCGCGAGCGGCTCAAAGAGCTCTGCCGCGCTTATCTCGATCGGCGGAAGCCCGCGGCGGCGGCGCAGTAGCCAACCCCTCTCCCCTTGCGAGAGAGGGGTAGGGGTGAGGGGGGTCGGTCGGTGCGGCTATCGAGAACTGCACCCACCTACCCCCCTCACCCCCGGCCCTCTCCCGCAAGGGGAGAGGGAGGACTTCGGCGATGGTGCGACGTTGCCGATCACCGCTTCAGCTCGATCTCGAGGAAGGTCAGCGTCGCGTCGCCGACGTAGATCACGTCGTGCTCGACGCCGAGCGGGCGGGTGTAGCTGACGCCGGCCTGCATCTCGAAGAGGCCTTCGCCCTTGGCATCGACGACTCGCACCTGGCCGCTGGTCACCGGCACGATGACATAGGGGTACTCGTGCCGGTGATGCCCGGTCGCTTCGCCCGGCCGGAAGTCGTAGCGCGTCACGCGCACGCGGTCGTCCTCGTGCTGCAGCGTCGCCCTGGCCAGTTTCGTCTTGCCCTGCGTTGCCATCGGCTGCTCCTTGTCCCAGTCTTGCGCCGCACCACCCGAAGAGAGACCGCCACCGTGCTCGTGACCATCACCGCCCTCTATGCCGGTCTCCTGGCGCTCCTGCTCGTCATCCTCGCGCTCAGGGTATCACTGAGGCGCATCCGCGCCGACATCAGCCTGGGCGAGGGCGAGGGCAAGGCGCCGGAGCTGCGCCGCGCGGTGCGCATGCACGGCAATGCCGCCGAGACCATCCCGATCGGGCTGATCCTCTTGCTCCTGGTGGAGATGCTGGGCTACTCGGCCTACATCCTGCACGGCATCGGAGGAGCGCTGCTGCTCGGCCGCCTGCTGCACCCGCTGGGCCTGGCCTGGGACGGCCGGCACTTTTGGGCGCGGCGTCTCGGCATGATCCTGACCGGGGCCGCCATCATCGTCGCCGCGCTGCTTTGCCTCCTCTCGGCGGCGAGCTCGTTCTAGCCGCTCAGTGTCCGGCGAGGTCGTTCCACTCCGGCAGCAGCACCAGCGAGTTCGGCGTCAGCCCGGCGTTCTTCAGCGTGTCCATCGAGGCCACGACCTCGCCCTTCTGCAGATCGATCACGGTGACCGAGCCGTCGGCGAGGTTCGGCAGGTTCAGAAGCGAGTTCTGCACGAAGGCGTAGCGCCCGTCCTTGGTGAAGCCGACATGATGCGCGCCGCCCGCCGCCGCATAGGACGCGGTCAGCTTCGGCTTGGTGAAGCCCGCGCTCAGATCGAAGACATGCAACTGCCCCGGTGCCCCGGTAGTGACGTAGAGGCGGTCGTTGTTGGGCGAGAGGTACATCTCCAGGGCGACGCCGGCGCCGAGCGTGGCGAAGTCGAAGACCTGCTCCGGCTTGAACGTGCTGGTCGCTGCGTCCCAGGTCATCGCCCAGAGCGCGCCACCGAACATCGTGGTGACGTAGGCCACCGGTGGGTCGGCGTTCGGCACGAACATGATCTCCACCGGCGCGACGCCAGTCGGCTCCGGCTTCATCGACAGGCGGTGCGTGCCGAGGATCTTCAGCGTGGTGGCATCGAGCTCGGTCACGATCTCCCGCGGATCGGTCAGTCCCGCATCGATCGTGCTGGTGACCAGGATCCGGTTCGCCGCCGTGCTGACGCCCAGCCCGTGCGGGTAGCTGTCGGGCAGCGACACCGTCGCCACCACCTTGTCGGTCGCCACCTCGCCCTTGAACACCTGGGCGGACTGCATGCAGGTCAGATACCAGTACTCGTTCTGCTCATCGAAGATGACGTCCTCGCCGAGCTGACAGCCGGGCACCTCGATCGTGCTGAGCCGCCAGGGGTTGCGCGTCAGGTCGAGGACCTGCAGCGAGGGCTGCCCCAGCGCCGTGATGTAGGCCTTCGACATCGTGCGGTCGTAGAAGATGTGATGCACGACCTGCGTCGCTGGCATCGGGATCTCCATCACGATGCGCCCGAAGTCCGGCGACTGCGGATCGACGTCGATCACCGCGAGGGCTTCGCGGCGCTCCTGCGGCGCGCCGAGTTTCAGCGCCTTCACGGCGTCGGGGGTCATCGACTCGTAGTTCATCAGCGCCAGGATCTCGGCCTGGGCACCGGGTGCGGCGAGCGCGAGCGCGGCACCGAAGGCGAGGGCGGAAAAGATCTGCCTGGTCATGGCACGTCCCCCTGCAGCTGTTATTTTATGAGTTCCGCAGTATCCTCCCCTGACGGGATACGGGCAATCGACGAATGCTTTTTCGCCTGATTGGGGGATTTCTCTTCGGACTGCCGGTGCTTTGGGGTCTGCTGCCGCAGCCCGCCATCGCGACCGAACAGCTCTTTGCACTCGCTATCCGCGACGGACGGCTGGGCGACAGCGCGCCCACGTTGCAGGTGAGCGAAGGCGACGAGGTCGTGTTGGAGCTCTCCAGCGACCAGGACCTCGAGCTGCACCTGCACGGCTACGAGTTGACCTTCGCGCTGGCTGCCGGCAGCCCGGCGCTCTGGCGCATCGCCGCCGTGCACAGCGGCCGCTTCCCGCTGGAGGCACACGATCGGGCGGGCGGCGACCGTCTGCTGCTCTATCTCGAGGTCCAGCCCGACTGACCATGCGCCGGGCGCTGTCAGCCTGCGCGACCCTGGCCGCGCTCGCGGCCAGTGCCGGGCCGGCCGCCGCGCACGCCTTCGGCCAGCGCTACGACCTGCCGCTGCCGCTCGACTTCTACCTGGCCGGCGGCGCCGCGGTCGTGCTGCTGACCTTCGCGATCGCCGCCGCCGCGCTGCGCGCCGAGAGCGGGCGACGCTGGCAGTGGCCGCTGCCGCGCCCACCTCGCTGGCTCGGTCGCTTGCTCGCCGGCGCCGCGGGCTTCCTGGGCGTGCTCTTGTTCGTGCTGGTGCTGGCAGCCGGGCTTCTCGGCTCCGACTCGCCCACGCGCAACATCGCGCCGGTCATCGTCTGGGTGCTGTGGTGGGTCGGCCTGCTGCTGCTGGCGGCACTGGTCGGCAACGCCTGGCCGCGGCTCGATCCCTGGGGCACGCTCTGGCGGCTCGCCGTGCGGCGCCCCTTCGCTGAGGCGCCGCGGCCCTGCTGCGGGACCTGGCCGGCCACGGTGCTGCTCTTCCTCTTCGCCTGGTTGGAGCTGGCGAGCGAATGGGGGGAGGAGCCGCGGGCGCTCGCGCTCCTGGTGCTCGCCTATTCCGCCTTCGCGTGGCTTGCCATGGCGCTCGTAGGGGAAGCGACCTGGCGGGCCGGTGCCGATCCCTTCCGGCGCATCTTCGGGCTCTTCGGTCGCTTCGCGCCGCTCGGGCGCAACGAGGCGGGCCAGCTGGTCCTGCGTCCGCCCGGCGCCGGACTCCTGGGGCGCCATCCGCGGGCGCTGGGCGAGGTGGCCTTCGTCCTCCTGGTGCTGGCGACGGTCACCTTCGACGGGCTCTCCGAGACGCCGCTCTGGGCGGCGGCGCTCGATTGGCTGGCGGAGAGCCGCACGCTCAGGCCCCTGCTGCTCTGGCTGAGCGCCGCAGGCGTCGACCTGCTGGCCGCGGCGAAGGCGGTCGGACTCCTGCTGACCGCGCTCGGCTTCTTCCTGCTCTTCGCGCTGGTCTGCCGGCTGACGGTCTGGCTCGGCGGCGCCGGCGTCACGACGGGTCAGGCCATGCGCGCCTTCGCGCTCTCCTTCCTGCCGATCGCCATCGCCTACCACGGCGCGCACTACCTCTCCTATCTGCTGCTGGCAGGTCAGCTCGCGATCCCGCTGGCCTCCGATCCGCTGGGTCTCGGCTGGGATCTCTTGGGCACGCGCGGCCATGCGATGGATATCGGCGTGATCGGCGCCCGGACCGTCTGGTATGTCGCGGTCGTCGCGATCGTCACCGGGCACGCGATCGCCGTCACCCTGGCACACGTCGAGGCTCTGGCGCTCTTCCGCAAGCGGCGGGCGGCGCTCCTCAGCCAGATCCCGATGCTGCTGCTGATGCTGGCCTTCACCGCCACCAGCCTTTGGATCCTGGCGCAGCCGATCGTGCAGGAGCCGGGCTGAAACAAAGGGGCGCCGATGCCGGCGCCCCTTTCGCGCAAAGAGAAGGATGCGCTCAGCTGTAGCGGTAGGGCTTGCCCGCCTTCTCCATGGTGGCGACGTAGTCCTTCAGGATCTGCACCACCTTGCCGGCGCGCGGGCTGGTGGCCGCGATCTCGTCCCAGAACTTCAGGGCTTCCGCCTCGACGGTCTTCCACTCTTCGTCGGGAATGGTGGTCAGCTCCAGCTTGCCCTTGGTGCGGTAGTGCGCCTCGCCCCACCAGTACCAGTGCAGGCGGTGGTAGTGCGAGCTGTCGATCGACATGCGGTAGAGCTGCTGCAGGTGCGGCGGCACCTCGTTCCAGCGGTCGGTGTTCACGAAGTAGGAGCCCGCCCAGGCGCCCGAGACCGGGTTGGTCAGGTAGTACTTCGTCGCCTCCGACCAGCCGACGGTGTGCACCTCGGTGATGCCGGACCAGCAGACGCCGTCGAGCTCGCCGGTCTGCATCGCCACCTGCACGTCCTCGTAGGGCAGCGTCACCGGCACCACGCCGAAGCGCGACAGGAAGCGGCCGCCGGTGGGGAAGGTGTAGAGCCGGAGACCCTGCAGGTCGGCGAGGCTGCGCACCGGCTTCGTGGTTGCCGCATTGCACGGATCCCAGGAACCGGTGGAGAGCCAGGTGACGCCGTCGATCTCGCCGTAGGCCTCCTCCCAGATCTCCTTCAGGCCATACCAGTGCCAGAGCGCCGGCACGTCCAGGCTGTAACGCGAGGCGAAGGGGAAGTAGGCGCCGAAAACCGCGACATCGACCGGCGCCGCAATCGAATCATCGTCGCTCTGCGCCGCATCGATGGTGCCGCTCTGCAGTGCACGGAAGAGCTCGCCGTGTGGCACCAGCTGGTCGGCGGTATAGAGCTCGATGGTCATCTCGCCGTTGGCGGCCGTATTGAACCAGTCGATGGAGTTCTTCACCACGTGGTCGGCCAGCGCCGGGCCGGCATAGGTCTGCATGCGCCAGGTGATCGGTGTCTGTGCCTTCACGTAGGGCGCCGCGAGCGTGCTCGCGCCGACCACGCCGGCGGTCGCCACGCCGGCCTTCTTCAGAAACTCACGTCGTTTCGTCATGTCCCTGTTCTCCCCATTGCCCATCGTTGGTCGAAGCCGAGGGGCCGCGACGCGAGCGATCCTCCCCTGTTTTCCTGACAGCGACAAGCTGGCTTGGCCCCGGCGTCAGGGCCGCGAGGTGGTCGAGACCTGCTCCGGAAGCCAAAGCGCGATTTCCGGATAGATCATGACGATCGCCAGGCCGATCGCCATGAGGACGACGAACGGCAGGATCGATCGATAGATGTCGCCCAGGGTGATCTCGGGCGGCGCCATCGCGCGCATCAGGAAGAGGTTGTAGCCGAAGGGCGGCGTTATGTAGGCGATCTGGCAGGTGATGGTGTAGAGCACGCCGTACCAGACCAGATCGAAGCCGAGGTGGCCGACCAGCGGGATGTAGAGCGGCGCCACGATCACCAGCATGGCGGTGTCGTCGAGGAACATGCCCATGATCAGGAAGGAGAGCTGCATCATGATCAGCACCTCCCACGGGCTCAGCTCCCAGATCTCGAGGAACAGCCAGGCGATCGACTTGACCGCGCCCAGGCCGTCGAAGACCGCGCCGAAGCAGAGCGCGGCCAGGATGATCCAGAGGAACATCGAGCTGATCGACAGCGTCTTGCGCAGGCTGTCTTCCATGACCTGACGCGTCAGCCGGCCCTTTACCGCGGCCGCCAGAATGGACGCCAAGGCGCCGACCGCCGAGCTCTCCACCAAGCTGGTGATGCCCAAGATGAAGAGTCCAGTCATCGCTCCGAAGATGAACAGCGGCAGGATGCCGGCGCGCAGCAGGCTGATGCGGTCGGCCCAGGTGATCTTGCTGCGCTCCTCGCGACTCAGGGCCGGGCCGAGCTGCGGCTGCAGCCAGCAGCGCACGACGATGTAGACGACGAACAGCGTGGCCAGCAGCAGGCCGGGAAAGACGCCGGCGATCCAGAGCTTGTCGACCGGCTGGCGGGCGATCATGCCGTAGAGCACCATGACCACCGAGGGCGGAATCAGGATGCCCAGCGTGGAGCCGCCCTGGACGACGCCGGATACCATCAGCTTGTCGTAGCCGCGGCGCAGCATCTCCGGCAGCGCGATGGTGGCACCGATCGCCATGCCGGCGACGGAAAGGCCGTTCATCGCCGAGATCACCACCATGAGGCCGATCGTGCCGATGGCCAGCCCGCCGCGTACCGGGCCGAACCAGACATGGAACATGCGGTAGAGGTCGTCCGCGATGCCGGACTCCGCCAGCATGTAGCCCATGAACACGAACAGCGGCAGCGTCAGCAGCGGATACCAGTTCAACAGCTGGAAGGTGGCGTTGAACGGCATCTCGAAGCCGCCCTGGCCCCAGAGCAGCAAAGCCGAGATCGAGGCCACGAAGCCGATCGCGCCGAACACCCGCTGCCCGGTCAGCAGCATCAGCGCCATGCCGGAGAACATCGTCAGCGCGACATACTCGTGGCCCATGCCGCCCCCGTCAGCTCAGAGCTCGATGCCGCGCGCCGCGTAGAGGTCGCGGAAGAAGCTCGCGACGGCCTGCAGAAGAATCAGCAGGATGCCGAAGGTCATGATCACCTTGATCGGCCAGAGCCGCGGCGCCCAGGAGGAATAGTTCACCTGGTTGTAGTCGATCGCGTACTCGGTGCTGGAGATGCCGCCCAGCAGCAGCATGACCAGGTAGAAGATCAGAAACAGCACGGTCACCGCGTCGACCTGCGCGCGCCGCTTCGGGGTCCAGCGGCTATAAAGCAGGTCCATGCGGACGTGGCTGTCCAGCTGGATGGAGTAGCCGCCGCCAAGCAGGTAGTATGCGGCGAGCGTGAACTGCGCCATCTCGACGATCCAGATCGGCGCGCCGCCGATCGCCTTGCTGACCGCGGAGTAGAGCAGAATCACCATCATCGCGAAGACCAGCAGCATGGCGAAGCGGCCGAGCGCACGATTCAGGCGATCGACCGCGCGCACATAGAATCGGATCGCTTTCAGCAAGGTGCCGCCCCGGACTGCCCCCGCAGCGCCGAGGCGCCGCTCTTCCGGCAAAGCCTAACAGAGCGTTCCCGGCCCGCCTATGGGCTTGCCGGCAGCGCGTTCAATCCGGCCCCCCGCCGCCGCTCCGGTCCTCGTCGGCGAAGGCCTGCGCCGCCACCGCCTCGCCGTCGCGGCCGCTCGGTGCCTCGACGCGCACGCTGCGCGAGGCGAGCTGGATGCCGTTCGCCTCGAAGGCTTTGAGGATGCGGTGGTAGGCCTCGCGGCGGATGGTGAACTGCTCGCCGGGCTTGGCCATGAACTTCACGCCGAGCACGGCGTTGTACTCCTCCACCCGGCGCACGCCCTGGCTCTTCAAGGGCTCGATCAGGTTCGGGCCGAGCACGGGATCGTCCTGCAGCTCGCGGCCGATCTGCTTAACCAGGCGCTTCACCAGCGCGAGGTCGGTGTCGAAGGGGATGCGGAACTCCAGCTTCACGATCACCCAGTCGCGGCTGTAGTTGGTGATCGAGCGCACCTCGCCGTAGGGAATGGTGTGCACGGCGCCGCGATGGTGTCTCAGCCGCATCGAGCGCACGGAGATCGCCTCCACCGTGCCGCGCAGGCTCTCGATCTCGATGTACTCGCCGAGACGGAAGGCATCGTCCACGAGGAAGAACACGCCGGAGAAGATGTCGCGCACCAGCGCCTGCGCGCCGAAGCCGATGGCGATGCCGATCACGCCGGCGCCGGCGAGCAAGGGTCCGATGTCGACGCCGAAGGTGGAGAGCCCGATCATCGCGACGGCGATGATGAGGAAGGCGCCCACCACGCTCTTCACCAGCGGCAACAGCGTACCCATCCGCGAGCGCGCTGCGATGCTGTGCGCCTCGCCCTCGCGCTCCTGCTCCGGCGTCGCTTCCTCGCGGATGCGGCGCTCGATGGCGTGCCGCAGCACCTGCCAGATCAGGTCGGCGATCACGTAGGCGATCAGCGTGGTGAAGATCGCGCGCACCACCGCCTCGCTGCCGCCGAGCCAGCTGTCCGCCATCATCATCCCGCGGCTGCGGAAGGTGTCGAGCACGATCCAGGCCGCCAGCAGGATCACGAGGCCGCGGAGCCCGCGGCCGATCAACAGCACGCCAAGGTGGGGGGTCTCCGGCATTGCAGCCGCCGCCGGCGACTCCCCAGCCGGGCGGTCCAGTCCGGTCGCGACGGCGTTGCAGAGCCTGAGTGCCGCCGGCAGCAGGGTCGCGATCAGCAACAGCGTCGCCAGCACGGTCAGGTCGAGCACCTGCAGCAGCCACCAGAGCACGACGGCGGCGAGGAAGATCCAGGGCGCCGCCTGCGCCAGCAGCGGGCGCGGCGGGTGCCTGGCGCCGGTCTCCCAGGGCGCCAGTCGCCGGGCACCGAGGCGCAGCAGGATCACGCTCAGTGCCAGCGCCAGCATGGTGAGGAGCCGCAGCAGCTCGACGCTGTAGGGCGCGATGCCGAGCTCTTCCAGGAGGCTGCACGTGAGGAACCCGATGGCAGCCAGCGCCACCAGGATCAGCGTGCCGCGGCTGAGGAAACGCGCCTGCGCATCGGTCAGCGGCAGGAGGCGCAGCCGTGGCGCCGCAGGCGCGAAGGCGAAGCGGGCGAAGGCGTGCGCCAGGCGGTAGTAGACGAAGGCCGTGAGGTAGGTGAGCACGATCAGGCCGACGATCGGCGGCCAAGGTCTGGTGAGAAACACCCCGACGCTGCCGGCGGTGAAAACCACGACGCCGAGCAGCGCCAGCAGCAGCCTGAGGCCGGCCACGCGGATGCGATCGGCCGACGTCGCCAGCGGCGCCTCGGCGACGGCGCGCCGGAAGCGCTGCGTGAGGCGCCAGAACAGCCACTCCAGGATCGCGCCGATGGCGAGCAGGCCGGCGATGGAGAGGACGATCAGCCGGAGGCTGCTCTCGTCCAGCTCGAGGTCGAGGATCAGCCAGGCCTCGCTGAGCTCGCTCGGCACCGCCCGCAGCGCCTCCTGCAGGCTGGCAATGCGGTCCTCCACGGCGCGCAGCGCGCCGGCGATCGAGAAGGTCGAGACGGGCACCGACCCGGCGGCGCCATCCATGGCGTCCACCTGTCGGCGCAGCCACGCGCGGACCGCCGGGTCCTCCAGCAGCTCCAGAAGCGTGCGCAGCTCGAGCGCCGTCGGTGGCGCCGGCGACGAGGCTTCCTGCGCCGCGACCGGAGGGCCGAGCAGCGCCAGCACCGTCAGCGCGAGCAGAGCGAGAAGCCGGAGTCTTGCCTTCATCCCATCTCCCGGACGCCAGTATGCGGCCTTCCGCCAGCTCCGTCACCGACCGACACCCCTCACCCTGTCCCTCTTCCCGCAAGCGGGGCGAGGGGACCCCTGACCGAATGA
This sequence comes from Kiloniellales bacterium, assembly GCA_035281685.1. Taxonomy (GTDB): domain Bacteria; phylum Pseudomonadota; class Alphaproteobacteria; order Kiloniellales; family JACOMY01; genus DATEDK01. Next base: position 10,734 of record DATEDK010000126.1, read on the forward strand.
CGCCGCTGCCGTCCCCTCGCCCCGCATCAGCGGGGAGAGGGACAGGGTGAGGGGTGGTTGGTCGCAGTCCCCTCGCTTGCCATGACCCCTCACTTCCGCTTCCCTGCCCGCCCCTGATCCGGAGGACCGATGGCGAAGGCCCAGATCGACAGCCCTGAAGCGGCGCTGGAGCGCCTCACCGACCTGCTGCGGCTGGCCAAGGCTTCGGGCGCCGATGCGGCCGATGCGCTTTACGTGGAGAGTCGCGGCCTCAGCCAGGCCGTGCGTCTGGGCAAGCCCGAAATCCTGGAGCGCGAGGAGAACCGCGAGGTCGGCCTGCGCGTGCTGGTGGGCCAACGCCAGGCGGCGGTCGCCTCCAAGGACCTCTCGCCCGCCGCGCTGAAGGCGCTGGCCGAGCGGGCCGTGGCCATGGCACGGGTCGTGCCGGAGGACGCCTGGTGCGGTCTGGCCGAGCCGGCCGCGGTCGCGAAAGCTTGGCCGGAGCTCGATCTCGAGGATCTGGACGAGCCCACGCCGGAGACCCTGCTGGAGC
>DATEDK010000127.1:0-2619 GCA_035281685.1 Kiloniellales bacterium
TCGATGGCCCTGGTATCGGCCGACCAGTTGACCATCCACTTCCTGTATTGGCCGTACCAGGTCTTGCTGTCGGTGGCCTCGGCGATCTTCTTCCGGAGATCGTCCTCTTCCTTGTAGCGATCGCTGCCGGGTGCGTTGCATTCCATGGTCGTTCCCCGATCTTTTGCAGCCAAGGGTTACGATGGCTCGACCGCTGCCAACAGCCGAGTTGCGCGCTCCTCCAAGGGGCGGGCCGACTGCAGCCTAGCACAGGCCAGCGCCTCCTGCGCCAGCGCACGTGCCGTCGCCGCCTGCCCCTGCCGCCACGCCAGCAGCGCGCGCAGACGCAGGACCTCGGCGGAATAGAAGCGCACGTCGGTGATGTTCAACGATTCCAACAGCGAAGCCGCCTCGTCCAGGCGTCCGGCATTCAGCAGCGCCTCGGCGACGCTGGCCGTCGCGAAGGGCAGCAGCAACTGCGTCCCGGTCCGCGCGCACTCCTCCAGTCCGGCCATGGCAAGGGCGATGTCCTGCTCCCAGCCGCTGCGCGCCCGCGCGACACCGAGGAGGATCTGCCCGTAGGCGGCCCAGTACTTGAAGCCGCAATCCTCGGAGATGGAAAGCGCGGCCTCGGCGTTGGCGATGGTGTCGGCGAAGCGTTCCATGCAGAGCCAGGCGCTGCCGGTGAGGCAGAGCGTGTAGGCCTTCGTGAAGGCATGGTCGACCGCCTTGGCCCGCTCCACCGCGCGCAGGGATTCGTCCTCGCTCGCCTCCGCCTCGCCGAGGAACCAGCGGCACCAGGCCAGCAGGCTCAGCGTGATCGCCAGGCCGTCGGTTTGGAAGAGGCCCACCGGTGGCGGCCCCTCCCGGCGTCGCTCCAGGTCGATCGAGCTCGCGAGGCGCCGGCTGGCCTCGCGGAAGTCGCCCTGCAGGAAGAAGGCGAAGACGCCGTCGATACGCTCGGTGACCGCCGCGCTGGCGTCATCGCCGAGCCGCTTCGCCAGCGCCTCGACGTGGGCCTTGTTCTCGCGCGCGATGCCGAGGTCGCCGCGCAGCAGGCCGAGGTTGAAAAGTCCGCGGCGGGTCTGCAGGGCGCTCCGCAGCGCGCCGTCGCCACCGCGCTCGCAGAGCAACAGCTCGGCGCGCAGGTTCTCCTCGAGCTGCGGGCTGGCCCAGCCGTGCTTGCCGACCAGGGCGACGTTCAGCCGGTCGCGGCAGTCGATCTCCAGGTGCAGGCGTTCCGCCGAAGCCGGCAGGGCGCGCACCGCTGCGAGCGCCGCGCGCAGATGCGCCTCCGCTTCGTCCACCGCCCAGACGCGCAGCGCGGTTTCGCCGGCCTGCAGCCAGTGGCGGAAGGACTTGCCGGGCTCCTGCGCCTGATCGAAATGAGCAGCGATCTCCTCGTGCGGCACTTCAGCCTCGACCGCCTCCAGCGCCAAGGCGGCGATGCGGTGATAGCTGCGGCGTCGCGACCTCGGCGAGCTACCATAGGCTGCGTCGCGCACGAGGCTGTGACGGAATTCATAGCTGGGCGACGCGTCGGAGCCGGTGTGCCGCAGAATCTCCTTCTCCACCAGGGTCTCCAGCGCCTCGTCGATGGCCGGGAGGCGCGCGCGGTCGTCGTTCGCCGCCAGGGCGATCATCCGGCCAAGGACAGGCTTCGAAAACACGCGGCCCAGCACGGCCGCCATCTGCAGCATCCTTTTGGCCTGGCCCAGTTGATCCAGTCTTGCGGAGATGGGATCGCGCAACGAGTCCGGTATCTCGCCGATCGCCGCGCCGGGGCGCTCGCAGCTCGCCTTGACGCATTCCTCGAGAAAGAGCGGCAGGCCGCCGCAGGCCGAGACGATGGCTTCGATCTGCTCGGCATTCAGCCGCTCATCCCGGTCGATGCTCTTCGCCAGCTCGATCGCGAGTTCGAGCGGCAGCTCCTTCAAGGCAAGGCGCGAGACCGGCTGGCCGGAAAAGATGCGCAGGTCGTCGCCCGGGCGCTGCGTCACCAGGATCAGCAGCCGCGCCTCGTGTCGGCGCAACAAGAGGTCGAGCCACTCGAGCGTGGAGGCATCAGCCCAGTGGATGTCCTCCACCACCAGGACATGCGGCAGGCTGTCCGTGGGCAGGATGCGGCTGCGCAGAAAGTTGAACACCGCGGCCTTGCGGGCGGCGGGATCCACCGCCTCCGGCCGGAAGCCAGCCAGCAGCTCGGCAAAGGGCGCGAATGCACTGCCGCGACTGTGATCGTGGCAGGCGAACTCATGCCAGGCGTGCGCCCGCCCTTGCAGCCGCTCCCGAAAGGCCGCGAGCAGGCACGACTTGCCGATGCCCGGCCGGCCGACGATGGCGATGCAGGAGCTGCCGCCGCCCGTGACCTCGGCCCAGTGCGACTCCAGGAAGGCGAGCTCGCGGGCCCGGCCGACGATGGCCCGCGGCGCGGCCCCAGCCGAGCGCGGGTTCTCGCTGCGCACCGTGCAGATCCGCAGTGGCGCGGTGAAGCCCTTCAGCGCCACTTCCTGCGGCGGGCTGAGGTCGTAGCGCTGCCCAAGAAGCCGCCCGGTGGCCTCGCTGATCACGACCTCGCCCGGTGCCGCCAGCTGATGCAGGCGCGCGGCGATGTTGATCGCCTTGCCGTCGTGCTGGATC
>DATEDK010000128.1:0-6721 GCA_035281685.1 Kiloniellales bacterium
AATCCGGCCCAGACGCCGTTGTAGTTGACGCCGGCGGCCATCACCATGACCAGCACGTCGTGGCTGTCGAGCCTGGGCGTCTCGACGACCTCGACCTGCATCGCCTTCTCCGGCTCGCCGTGGCGCTCGCGGCGGATCACCCAGGCGTGCATCTTGCTGGGGACATGGCCCAGCGGCGGGATCTCGCCTACCTCGTAGAGGTCCTTTTCCACCGGTCCCGTGCGCAGCGGCACAACCTTCGCCGATTCGCTCATTTGCCTGCTCCGCCTATCGCAGTGCACAATGGAACCACCCTAGAAGCGTGAAAGTTCTTTTGCAACGCACAATACTATGCTTCTTTCGTAGTAGTGTGTACGTGAGCAACAATATTGCCGGGCGGTAGGCGATGGCGGAACGGAAGCGGTCCCAGAGGGACCAGCCCTGGCTGATGCGGACCTACGCGGGCCATTCCACTGCGGTGGCCTCGAACGAGCTTTTCCGCAAGAACCTGGCGAAGGGCCAGACCGGGCTCTCCATCGCCTTCGACCTGCCGACCCAGACCGGCTACGACGCCGATCATCCGCTGGCCAGGGGTGAGGTCGGCAAGGTCGGGGTGCCGGTCGGCCACCTGGGCGACATGGAGAGCCTGCTGGCGGGCATCCCGCTCGACCGCATGAACACCTCGATGACGATCAACGCGACGGCGCCCTGGCTGCTCGCGCTCTACATCGCGGCTGCCGAAAGGCAGGGCGTGGCGCGCAAGAACCTCAGCGGCACGACGCAGAACGACATCGTGAAAGAGTATCTCTCGCGCGGGACCTACATCTTTCCGCCCGAAGCCTCGCTGAAGCTGACCGGCGACGTCATCGCCTTCACCGTGGCCGAGGTGCCGCAGTGGAATCCGATCAACGTCTGCAGCTACCACCTGCAGGAAGCCGGCGCCACGCCGGTGCAGGAGCTGGCCTTCACGCTCGCCACCGCGATCGCCGTGCTCGACACCGTGCGGCCGGCCGTGCCGGCCGAGCGCTTTCCCCAGGTCGTCGGCCGCATCTCCTTCTTCGTCAATGCCGGCCTGAAGCTGGTCACCGAGATCTGCAAGCTGCGCGCTTTCGGCCGCCTCTGGGGCGAGCTCTGCCGCGAGCGCTACGGCGTCTCCGACGAGAAGCTGACCCGCTTCCGCTACGGCGTGCAGGTGAATTCGCTGGGGCTGACCGAGCAGCAGCCGGAGAACAACGTCTACCGCATCCTGCTCGAGATGCTGGCCGTCGTGCTCTCGAAGGACGCGCGCGCCCGCGCCGTGCAGCTTCCCGCGTGGAACGAAGCGCTCGGCCTGCCGCGGCCGTGGGACCAGCAGTGGTCGCTCCGCCTGCAGCAGATCGTCGCCTTCGAGACCGACCTCTTGGAATATGGCGACATCTTCACCGGCTCGCCGGTGATCGACGCGAAAGTCGAGGCGCTCTGCGAGGAGACGCGCGCCGAACTGGCGCGCATCGAGAAGCTCGGCGGGGCGGTGGCCGCGGTCGAGAGCGCCTACATGAAGCGCGCCCTGGTCGAAAGCGCGACGAAGCGCCTCGAGGACATCGAGGCCGGCCGGCAGATCGTCGTCGGCGTCAACGCCTATACCGAGAGCGAGCCCTCGCCCTTGACCGCCGGCGCCGAGGACGGCGGGGCGCTGACCGTCGATGCTGCGGCCGAAGCCGAGCAGGTGGCGCGCCTCGAGGCCTGGCGTGCCGGGCGCGATTCCGCCGCCGTCAGAGCGGCGCTGGCGGCGCTGCAAAGGGCGGCGCGCGAAGGCGGCAACGTGATGGAAGCCTCGATCGCCTGCGCGCACGCCGGCGTCACCACCGGGGAGTGGGGCGAGACGCTGCGCCAGATCTACGGCGAATATCGCGCCCCCACGGGCGTCGGTGGCGCGCCGGCCGCGCGCGACCTCAAGGGCATCGAAGAGGTGCGCCGCCAGCTCGAGCGGGTTGCCCAGCGGATCGGTCATCGGCCGAAGCTCCTGGTCGGCAAGCCCGGTCTCGACGGCCACTCCAACGGCGCCGAGCAGGTGGCGGTCAGGGCGCGCGACTGCGGCTTCGAGGTGGTCTACCAGGGCATCCGCATGACTCCGGCGCAGATCGTCGGCGTCGCGCTGGAGGAGGGCGTCGACGTCATCGGGCTCTCCATCCTCTCGGGCTCGCACCTGACGCTGGTGGAGGAAGTGCTGCGCCTGCTGAAGGCCGAGGGCCTGGGCGACATCCCGCTGGTCGTCGGCGGCATCATCCCGCCGGACGACGCCCGGCGGCTGAAGGCGGCGGGTGTGGCCGCCGTCTACACGCCCAAGGACTACGAGCTGACGGCGATCATGGCCGACGTGGTGGGGATCGTGGAGCGCGGCTCGCGCGAGGCGGCTTGAGGTAACTAACCTCTCCTTCCGGAGACCTCTGCGAAGCATCCAATGTTGTCATCCCGGAAACCGCGAAGCGGTTATCCGGGACCCAGGAGCCGCAGAGCTCTGCTCTATGGCCCCTGGGTCCCGGCTCTCGCTACGCTCGGCCGGGATGACAGCTTCTAGGTTTCACAGAGGGCCTCTCCGGTAGAGGTGACTGGTGCATCGGGGGATAGCTTCAAACTGAGACGAACTGCCGGCCTCGGCGCTTGACGCCGTCGTCCGCGGCGCCCATCCTCGGCGCAGATGCACCGACACCTGACCACGACGAAGCGAATTAGCGGCCCGGCGCTCGCCTGAGCGGCCGGGATTTCCCGCTTTCCCTCTTCGCCTTCGTCTTCGGTCAGGAGCTTCCTCTCATGACAGCCGTTGTGGCCTCACAGGGCCATTCCACGCTCACCGCACCGGTCGAGCGCGTCGCCTGCTATGCCGTCGAGGGCATGGCCGATCCCGGCCTCTTGCCCCGCGTGTTGGAGCTTTTCGTCAAGCGGGGTCTCGTGCCGGATCGCTGTTTCGTGCAGCGCCACGGCCGCCAGGGCGAGCACCTGCTGATCGATCTGCAGATCGCCGGCTTCGACAGCACCACGGCGGACAACGTCGCCCGCGCGCTTCGCCAGATCCCGCTGGTGACGACGGTCCTCACCTCGGACAAACTCAAGGGATGAATCTCCTCCCTCGTGTCGAGAGCGTCCTGCGCTGGGACGAATCGAAGCTGCGCCCGCTCTGGATCGAGGGACGCATCATGGGCTGGCCGACGCACGCGGTGGCGCAGGAGCTGGCGAAGCTGCCGCAGTTTCGCACGGACGGGGAATCGCTGCGCCTGAGCCCGCAGGTCGCGGGCTTCGAGCAGATGACGCAGGTCTTCGACCAGGCGGCCGACGCGCTGGTGGCGAGCGGCCATCTGCCGAAGAAGCGCAAGGAGCGTTATCCGTTGCTGCGCCGCTTCCAGGAGGTGCCGCTCGCCGCCGTCGACCGCGGTCTCGTCGCGGTGCTGGGCCTGCGTTCCTTCGGCATCCATGTGAACGGCTTCGTGCGCGACGGCGACGAGGTGAAGATGTGGATCGGCAAACGCGCGAAGGACAAGGCGACCGCGCCCGGCAAGCTCGACCACCTGATCGCCGGCGGCCAACCGCTCGGCCTCTCGCTTGCCGACAACCTGGTGAAGGAGGCCTGGGAGGAAGCGGGCATGGCGGCCGAGCTGGCGCGGACCGCACGCCCCGTCGGCCTCATCAGCTACAAGACCTTCTTCACCGACGGGCAGCGCGACGACGTGCTCTTCTGCTTCGACGTCGAGGTTCCGGCGGGCTGGACGCCGCAGCCGCAGGACGACGAGGTCGAGCACTTCGACCTCTGGCCGCTCGCGCGCGTGATCGAGCGCCTCGAGAAGAGCGACGACTTCAAATTCAACGTCGGCCTGGTGCTGGTCGATTTCCTGATGCGGCACGGCTACCTGACGCCGGCCGATCCAGGTTACGAGCGGATCGCGACGCTGCTGCGCAGCGGCGGCGACTAGCTTATGGAACCTCAGCGGGATAGCCTCCGTTTGCCGGGCAGTCGATGAACTCCGGCAGGAGGTTTTATGCCATGGCCAAGACTGCGGAAGAGACCCTGCGCGACGACTTCGAGAAGCTGAAGTCCGACATGGCCTCGCTGGCCGACGACCTGCGCAAGCTGGTGAAGCAGCAGGGCAACGGCATCTATGCGCGCAGCAAGGCGGCAGCGGAGGATGCGGTGGCGCGCGGGCGCGCCGCGGCGGAAGAACTGGGCGACCATCTGAGCTCGACGGTGACGCGCCAGGTGACCGAGCGGCCGATGACCAGCGTCGCCGTCAGCTTCCTCGCCGGCCTCATCGTCGGCGCGATCGTGCGCCGCTAGGGCTCCATAGTCGGACGCAGCCGAGGGGGCAGCGTGGGGCGATTCATAGCCGCGGCCATTGGCGGCCTCATCGCGTCGGCGCTCTTCATCGCCGCATTGGTGATGGGCGTGGTCGCGCTCGACCGCGGGCTCTCCCGCTGGCTGCGCGATCCGTCATTGGGGGCCGCCTTCGCCATGGCGGCGCTGTTGCTGCTGGGCCTCATTGGCGTCCTCGTTGCCTATGCCTGTCTCAGGCGCCGGCCCCGCGCGGCGCCGCCGCCGGAGTTGGGCCAGGCGGTGTCGGATTTCGCGCGGCGCAGCCCCTGGATCACGGTCGCGGCCGCCTTCGCCGCGGGCTTCCTTGCCAGCGGCAGCAAGACAACAGAACAGCTCCTGGCCGAGATCCTGAAGCAGGCGCAGAGAGAGTGAGGCGCGTCACGCCGAGCTCGCCGCCAAGAGGGTGAGCAGTCCGCGCAGCAGCGCGCGCGGGCTGGGCGGGCAGCCGGGGATGCGCAGGTCCACCGGCACGACCTCGGCGACGCCACCGGCAACGGCGTAGCTGCCGGCGAAAAGGCCGCCGTCGATCGCGCAGGTTCCAGCGGCCACCACCCATTTGGGATCGGGCGTCGCACGCCAGGTCCGCTCCAGCGCCTCGCGCATGTTCAGGGTCACCGGGCCGGTGACCAGCAGCACGTCGGCATGGCGCGGCGAGGCGACGAAGCGCAGACCGTAGCGCTCCAGGTCGTAGAAGGCATTGCCCAGCGCATGGATCTCCAGCTCGCAGCCATTGCAGGAGCCGGCATCGACCTGGCGGATCGCAAGGCTGCGGCCGAGGCGCCGCCGCGCCGCGCCGTCGACGCTGCGCACCAAGGCCGCCAGCTCGGCGGCATCGGGCTCCGGCGGCGGTTCGGTCAGCGGGGTGCGCAGTACGCCCTGAAGCAGCAGTTTGTTCATGATGGTCGACTCTAGAGATCGTGTCCGGCGTAGGAGCAGTTGAACGATTTGTTGCAGAGCGGGAAGTCGGCGACGATGTTGCCCTCGATCACCGCCTCCAGCAGCGGCCACTGGAACCACGAAGCGTCGCGCAGGTGGCAGCGCGCGATCTGTCCGTCCGCATCGATCCTGAGCCAGACCAGCAGATCGCCGCGGAAGGCCTCGACCATCGCCATGCCCTCGGCGGCGGCCGCTGGCGTTTCGGGCACGTCGCGAGCGACCGGACCCGCAGGCAAGCCCTCGAGGATCTGCTCGATCAGCGAGAGACTCTGCTCGACCTCGCGGATGCGGATCCAGACGCGGGCGTTCACGTCGCCGTTCTGCAAAGTGGGAACCTCGAAGGTCAGCCGGTCATAGGGCGGGTAGCCCGGCCAGCGCCTCGCGTCGAACGGCCGTCCCGAGGCGCGGCCGACGAAACCGCCGGCGCCGAAGCGCCGCGCCAGCGCCGGCGAGAGGATGCCGGTTGCGACCGTGCGGTCGAGCAGCGAGGCGGTGTTGTCGTAGAGCTTCACCAGGACCGGGAAGACATGCCGAACCTCGCGCAGCAGGTCCCGCATCGCGGCGGCGCCGGCGCCGTCCAGGTCGGCGGCCACGCCGCCGGGCACGATGCGGTCGCGCATCAGGCGGTGGCCGAAGCAGCTCTCCGCCGTGCGCAGCACGCGCTCGCGCAGGATGGCGCAATGCGTCTGGATCAGGGCGAAGGAGGCGTCGTTGCAGATCGCGCCGATGTCGCCCAGGTGGTTGGCCAGGCGCTCCAGCTCGGCCAGCAGCGCACGCAGCCACTGCGCGCGCGGCGGTGCCTCGATCTCGAGCGCGGCCTCCAGCGCGCGGGCGAAGGCGTAGGCATAGGCCACCGTGCTGTCGCCAGAGGCACGGCCCGCCAGGCGCGCCGCCTGCAGGGGTACGATGCCGCTCAGGAGCCCCTCCAGGCCGCGGTGCACGTAGCCCAGCCGCTCCTCCAGGCGCACCACGGTCTCGCCATTGGTGGTGAAGCGGAAGTGCCCGGGCTCGATGATGCCGGCATGGACGGGGCCGACCGGTATCTGCGTCAGCCCTTCGCCCTCCACCGGCAGGAACGCATAGGGCTGTGGAGACTCCGCCGCCGCGCCGGCCGCACCTGGCGACAACGGCCGCCGCCGCGGCCAGCGGCCGTGATCCAGCCACGGCCGCTTGTCCGGCAGGCCCTGCGGCTCGAGGCCGAAGAGGTCGCGGATCGTCCGCTCCAGGCGGATCGCCGGTGCATGATGGGCGCCGACCGAGGGGAAGTGCCCCTCCCGGCAGGACAGGCTCAGCACCGCCAGAGTGGCGGGCGCACCCTCCTCCAACAGCGCCAGGTGCACCACGTCGGGCTCGGCCCAGAGGCCAGCCAAGGAGAGCTCGCCGCGTCCCAGCAGCCGTGCTGCCTCCTCCCAAAGAGCGGCGTCCATCACCGCCCGGGGCCAGGGACGGTGGCGGGCGACGGCC
>DATEDK010000129.1:0-5670 GCA_035281685.1 Kiloniellales bacterium
GGTCTCGGGCGAGATGCGCTCCAGCGGCAGGAGCGTGCCGCTGCCGGCAAGGCGCAGCTCGGCGCGGCCCTGGTAGGGCGAGGTGATGCCGAGCAGCGGCCAGAGCGAGGACCCGCCCTCCAGCCTCACGGACACCTCGCCCTCGACCACCGGGTCGGCGAAGACCGCATCGGCGGTGAAGTTGACCTTGGCCTCAGCGCGCCGGTCCGGCGAGCGCAGCTCACCCTTGGCGGTGAACTTGCCGTCGTCGAGGCCGAAGGTGAGGTCGGCGGCGTCGATCAGCTGGCGCGGGACCTCGATGCCGGAAAGCGCGAGCTGGCCGTGCAGGCTGGGTGCTTCGGCTCCGCCGAAGCGGAAGTCCATCTCGCCGGTCAGGCCGCCGATGCTGCCGCCCGGAAGGTCGAGCGCGCCCTTCTCCAGCAGTCCGGCGCCCGAGATGACGCCGGTGGGCTCGCGGGTGACGGAAAGCGTGCCGGCGGCATGGCCGAGGTCGCCGCGCGCATCGACCTCGAACACGGCGCCGATGCCGCCCACGCCGTCCGGCAGGATGTCGCCGGAGAGGTCGACCGTCGTCGGTCCGATCAGCGTCTCGGCCACGACGTGCACGTCGCGCAGCGCGATCGGCGGCAGCGGCGGCAACGCCAGCGGCTCGGCCTCCGGCGTGGTGCCGGCGCCGACGCGCCGCTCGACGAAGCCCGGCAGGATGGGGCCCGCGCCGGTGAGGTCGAGCTTCACCCGCAGGCCCTGCAGGGTGACCTGCTCCACCTCGCCCGACAGCAGGCGCGTGGGCTCGTAGCGCAATGTCAGCCGGTCGAGCGCGAAGGCTTCGCCATTCCCGCGCCGCAGATCGGTCAGGTCGATCTGACGAAAACCGATGTCCTCGATCGTGTAGCTGAGGTCGGCGAAGCCGGCCTTCGCCAGCTGGCGGTCGATCAGCCAGGCGACGGCTTCCCTTCGGAAAAGATAGGCGGCGCCTGCTGCCAGCAGCAGCACCGCCAACACCACGAGCAGAAGGCGCAGGACGAAACGCAACGGCAAGCCCTCGCGAGGTCCGGCGCGAGCTTAGCCGGGAACGGGGTCAGGGCAAGAAGTGGTTCCCGCTAGTGCCCGCCGCCATGCAGGATTTGCGCCATGCCGGTCTCGTAGCGGCGTCCGTCCGCCGTCAGCGTGATCTGCTGCGGAAAGACCGCGCTCTTGGCAAGACCCTTGCGTTCCAGGGCCTTCCAGACGCCCTCGTTGAAAAGGCCGGTCGCATCGCGCGACATCACCAGCTTGCGGCCGACGTGGAAGTGGTCGCCGTGCGGATGCGGGATGCCGAGGATCGTCGTATCGCCGGAGGCCTCATCGTGCTTGGACCAGCCTTCGGTGCCGGCCAGCTCCTGCAGGATCGCCAGCGTCTTCAGCTGCAACGCGTTGAGCTGCAGGGGGTTCTGCTTGGGTGCCACGGAGACTCCTCGCTATTCGACCAGCTTCAGCCGGCGGCGGAAGAAATTGAGGGCGCCGGCCAGCGAAGACTGCACGGTGCGGCGCTGGCCGCTCTCGAAGACCAGGTAGTCATAGGTGCCCGGCGTCGCCAACCGCTTGGCGACGACATAGAGCGGCCGCTCCTCGCTGCGCCGGAAGATGGAGAAGAGGGCCAGGCCCTCGAAGTGGTCGAGCGCATAGTCCCGCCACTCGCCCGCCATGACGTTCTCGCTATAGAGGCCGACCAGAAGCTGCAGCTCGCCCCGGTCGAAATAGACCTGGCGGCGGCGGACGCTGCTGTTGGTGCGGCGTTGCTGGGCTTGGCGCAGGAAGCGCTCGAAGCGGAGGACCTCAGCCATGTGTTGCGGACGTGACCGCCGGGTGAACCTTGGATGGAACCGCCGGCAGAGTGTGACCAAAGCGTCGCGCGGCTGGCAAGGGGCCTCCCCCAAGGGCGGCGCTTGGCCTAGGATGGCGGCTCCCCTCACTCTCCTTCGTCCAGGAGAACCTCGATGGACGCAACGGTGACCGAGAACAAGCTGGGCTGGGGGGCTCAGGACTTCGCGCTGATCGGGATCGACGGAAAGACTCACAGGCTGAAGGACGTGGCCGGTCCGAACGGCCTCGTCGTCGTCTTCATGTGCAACCACTGTCCCTACGTGCGTTCGGTGATCGGGCGCATGGAGAGCGAGGCGCAGGCCTTGCGACGGGAAGGGATCGGCTTCGTGGGCATCAACGCCAACGACACCGAGACCTATCCCGAGGACTCCTTCGAGAACATGCAGGCCTTTGCGGCCGAGCATGGATTGACCTTTCCCTATCTCCTCGACGAGACGCAGGACGTGGCAGCCGCCTACGGGGCGGTCTGCACGCCGGACTTCTTCGGCTTCGACAAGGCCATGAAGCTGCGCTACCGCGGGCGGCTCGATGCCTCGCGCACCACGCTGGTGCCGAACGCGCGGCGCGAGCTCTACGAGGCGATGTCGCAGGTGGCGCGCACGGGAGAGGCGCCCGAGCAGCAGCATCCCTCGATGGGCTGCTCGATCAAGTGGAAGCCGGGCCGCAACCCCTGAGGGCGGGCCGCTGGCCACGGTGTTCGGACCGCGGCAGCGGCTGCCGCCGGCCTTTGCAAGGACGCGTGCCAGCCGCTAAGCTGCCCAGCCTTGGCCGGCCGCTCCGCGTTCCGGCCGGATTCATTTAGCAGGACCAACGCCCAGCAGGATCAGCGCCTTGTCCGACGTATTCCGCGAAGTCGACGAAGCCGTACGCGAAGGCCAGATCAAGCAGTTCATGAAGCGCTACGGCGTGCTGCTGGGCGCCGTCGTGGTCGTCACCGTGGTCGGCATCGGCGGCTGGCAGTTCTGGACGTCCTGGCGCCATGGCGAGCAGGTGGAGAGCTCGGACGCCTATGCGGCCGCCATGCTGGCGGCGCGCCAGGGCAAGACGCCGGAGGCCCTGGAGGCTCTCGGCAAGCTCGCCGACCCGGCAGGCGGCGAGGTCGGCACGATCGCCGCCTTCGCGCAGGCCCGCATTCTCCTGGGCGAGGGCCAGCGCGAGTCGGCGATCCGCATCTGGGATGCGATCGCGGCCAACGATGCGTCGGGCCCGATCTACCGCGACGTCGCGCTGCTGCTGAGCGTCATGCACCAGATCGGCCAGGCGCCGGCGCAGGAGCTGTCCGACCGCCTGACGCCGCTGACCGGAGAGACCGAGCCCTTCCGGCCGCTGGCGCAGGAGCTGCAGGCATTGCTGGCGCTGGATGCGGGCGACACCGGCCGGGCGCGCACGCTGCTCGAGGCCCTGCGCGACGACCCGGCGACGACCAGCGACCAGAAGGAGCGGGTCACCCAGCTCCTGGCTGGGCTTCCGGGCTGAGGACAGCCGATGGCATCGATCCGGAGCGTGCTGCGCCCCCTCCTGCCGCTCGTGCTCTCGCTGTCGCTGCTGACCGGCTGCGACACGATCAACGACATCTTCGGCGTCGACGACGAGCCGCCGCTGCCCGGCACGCGCATCGCGGTGATCCAGGGAAACACCGGTCTGGCGCCCGATCCCGAGGTGGCGACGCGCCCGATCGTCCTGCCGGAGCCCTACGTCAACGGCGGCTGGCCGCAGGCCGGCGGCAGCCCGGCGCACGCCATGTACCACCTGGCGCTTTCCGACAGTCCGCAGCGGGCGTGGTCCGTCGGCATCGGCGAGGGCAACGAGGACGACGCGGCCATCCTGGCGCAGCCGATCATCGTCGGCGACACGATCTTCACCATGGACTCGCGCGCGAACGTCTCGGCCAGGCGGCAGGGCGACGGGGGCGCCTTCTGGGAGGTCGATCTCGAGCCCGAGGACGACGACGAGGGCTTCTTCGGCGGCGGCCTCGGCTTCGACGAGGGCACGCTCTACGTCACCACCGGCTTCGGCAAGGTCTTCGCGCTGGACGCCTCCAGCGGCGCGATCAAATGGGAGCGGCCGCTGCCGGCGCCCTTCCGCGCCGCGCCGACGATCTCCGGCGGCCGCGTTTTCGTGGTGACGCTGGACAACCAGAGCTTCGCGCTCGCCGCCGCGGACGGCCGCGTGCTCTGGGACCACACCGGCATCCAGGAGCCGGCGAGCCTGCTCGGCAATGCCAGCCCGGCGGTCTCCGGCTCGGTGGTCATCGTCCCCTACACCTCGGGCGAGGTCTACGCACTGCAGGTCGAGAACGGGCGCGTGATCTGGAGCGACAGCCTGGCCGCGGTCCGGCGCACCGACCCCCTCTCCGACATCGCGCAGGTGCGGGGTCTCCCGGTGATCGACCGCGGGCTCGTGTTCATCGTCAGCCACGCCGGCCGCACCGCGGCGATCGACATGCGCCGCGGCAACCGCATCTGGGAGCGCGACCTCGGCGGCACGGAGACGCCGTGGGCCGCGGGCGAATTCATCTATCTCGTCACCAATGACGCCGAGCTGGTCTGCCTCACCCGCGAGGAGGGGGCGGTGCGCTGGGTCACGCCGCTGCCGCGCTACCAGGATCCCGAGGATCGCGAGGACCTGATCACCTGGTACGGCCCGCTGCTGGCCAGTGACCGCCTGATCGTCGCCGGCTCGCACGGCGAGGCCTACGCGGTCTCGCCCTACGACGGCAAGATCATCGGCGTCATCGATCTGCCGAGCGGCGCGGCGATCACGCCGGTGCTCGCCAACAACACGCTCTACTTCGTCAGCGTCGACGCCGATCTCGAAGCGCTGCGGTGAGGCGGCGATGGCGGAGTTGCCGCTCGTCGCCATCGTCGGGCGCCCCAACGTCGGCAAGTCGACGCTGTTCAATCGCCTCGTCGGCAGACGCCTGGCGCTGGTCGACGACCAGCCGGGCGTGACGCGAGACCGCCGCGAAGGCATCGCGCAGCTTTACGATCTGGCCTTCCGCGTCGTGGATACCGCCGGCCTCGACGAGGCCGACCCGGAGAGCCTCGCCGGCCGGATGAGCAGGCAGAGCGAGACGGCGGCCGCCGGTGCCGACGTCGTGCTGTTCCTGATCGATGCGCGCGCCGGGCTGACGCCGGTCGACCGCCACTTCGCGCGCTGGCTGCGCAAGCTCGGCCGGCCGGTGCTGCTGGTCGCCAACAAGTGCGAAGGGCAGGAAGCCGAGCTGCTCGCGGCCGAGGCGCATGCCCTGGGCCTGGGCGAGCCCCTGTCGCTGTCGGCCGAGCACGGCCTCGGCCTGGCGGATCTGCACGAGGCGCTGCTGCGCTGGCTCAGGCCTGCGCCCGAGCCGGCGGAGGAGGAGGAGACTGCGCAGACCGACGAGGCGGACGATCGGGCGATCACGCTCGCCGTCGTCGGCCGGCCGAACGTCGGCAAGTCGACGCTGGTGAACCGTCTGCTGGGCGAGGAGCGCCTGCTGACCGGGCCCGAGCCCGGCATCACCCGCGACGCCATCACCGTCGACCTTGCCTACAAGGGCCGCGCGCTGAAGCTCGTCGATACCGCCGGCCTGCGCAAGCGCGCCAGGGTCGAGGACAAGGTCGAGAAGCTGGCCGGCGCCGACACGCGCCGCGCGCTCAACTTCGCGCAGGTGGTGATCCTGCTGGTCGACGCCACGCAGCCGCTGGAGCGTCAGGACCTGACCATCGCCGAGCAGGTGATCGAAGAGGGCCGCGCGCTGGTGCTGGCCGTCAACAAATGGGATCTCGTGGAGGATCCGCAGAAGCAGCTGAAGCTGATCCGCGAGCG
>DATEDK010000130.1:0-3368 GCA_035281685.1 Kiloniellales bacterium
CGGCACGCAGGACATCTTCTACGACCGCGACGACGTGCTCTTCGTCTCGCTGCACGGCCACCCGGACCAGGAGTACCCCTACTTCGCCGGCTTCGCCGAGGAGAGGGGCAGAGGCAAGGGCGAGGGCTACAACCTCAACTATCCCATGCCCTGGGGCACCAAGTGGGACCGCTACAAGGAGGCGCTGGCCGACGCGATCGACAAGGTCCGCGCCTTCAAGCCCGACGTGCTGGTGGTCTCGCTCGGCGTCGACACCTTCGAGAAGGATCCGATCAGCCGCTTCAAGCTGACCACCGAGGCCTATCCCGAGATGGGCCGCATGATCGCCACCCTGAAGCTGCCGACGCTCTTCGTCATGGAGGGCGGCTACGCGGTCGAGGAGATCGGCATCAACGCGGTCGGCGTGCTGGAGGGGTTCGAGGGGGCTTGAGAGAAGCCCCCTTCTCAATCTAGCTCCTTGGCCGACCCTTCGACACGCGTTGCTGCGCACCGCTGCTCAGGGTGAGGTTGCGTGCTTTTGGACAAACCGAAGACCTCATCCTGAGCAGGCCGCGCAGCGGCCGTGTCGAAGGATCGGCCACAAGCCGCATCCTCTACGCCTGCGCCTTCGGCTCCACGCGGAAGCTCGCGGCCCAGGCCAGCGCCGCGAAGAGCGCGCAGAAGCCCATCAGCCAGGGGACCGTGGCGGCAGGGTCGACCTTGAGCCCGCTCAAGTTCGCCACCAGGCCCGCGAGCGCGGCGCCTGCCGCATAGCCGGCGGACTGCACGGTCGGCACCATGGCGGCGGCGCGGTCGCGGTCGTCGGCGGGGGCGCGTTCCATGATCGCCTGGCTCAAGAAGGCCCAGGCGCTGCCGAAGCCGGAGCCCAGGATCACCTGCGCCAGCACCACCAGCCAGGACGACCCCAGCTCGAAGGCGAGCGCGTGGCAGGCGAAGCCCAGCAGCAGCAGCGCCGGGCCGAGGCGGATCAGGAACCGCGCCCAGCGGAAGCCGGCGCGGTCGGCGACCAGGATGGCGACAAGGCTCCAGGCCAGCGCCAGCGTCGCGTTCATCAGCCCGGCGAGCGTCGGCCCGGCATCCAGCACATGCTGGATCAGGTAGGCGAGGTAGACCATCGTGCCCGCCTGCCCCAGCGGCATCAGCAGCACGACCCAGAGGCCGGCGCCGACCGTGCTCTTGAACCGGAAGGCGTCGCGGGGGAAGAGCCGGAGCGCGCTGCGGCGGTCGAGCCAGACGGTTGCCACCAGGATCAGGAGCGCCGCAGCGATCGCGAGCGCGGCCCACGCGGCTTGCAGCAGGCTCGCCACCGCCACCAGGAGGATGCCGCCGCCGGCACCCAACAGGCGCAGGCCAGGGAAGGCGCGCGCGATGCTTCCCGTGCCGTCGTCCTGGGCCGTGCGTCGGATCAGCACGACGAAGAGCAGCGACAGCGGTGCCGAGATCAGCACCGCCCAGCGCCAGGAGAGGAGCTCGGTCAGGATGCCGCCCAGGAGCGGCCCGCCGCTGGCGGCGACCGCCCAGACCACGGCCTCGACGCCGAAGACCTTCGGCACCAGGCGTCCTGGAAAGAGCGCCGGGATCAGCGCGTAGCAGAGCGCGGCGATCACGCCCTCGCCCAGGCCTTGCAGGGCGCGGCCAGCCAGCAAGACCTCCATGGTCGGTGCGAAACCGGCGACCAGCGTGCCGGCGAGGAAGAGCGCACCCGCGCCGCTCAAGGCCGACCGGCTGCCCCAGCGCGCCTTCACGAGCGCCGCGGCCGAGCCGCTGACGATCGCCATCACGAGGAACAGCGAGACCGACCAGCTCATGATCTCGACGCCGCCGATGTCGTCGACCGCGCTCGGCAGCGCGGTGGCGACAATGAAGGCGTTCAGCGCGTAGAGCCCGACGCCGAGGCTGATCGCGGCCAAGGGTGCGCGATAGCCTTGGCCGAAGACTTCGCGCCAGGTGCCTGACGCGGACGGGGCCGCAATCTCGCTCATCTGTCTGGAGGAAAACCGATCGGCGCCGAAGTCTCTACCCGGGCCAGCGGCCGTCCTGCCATGCGTTAGTTGGGAGCGATCCGCCGCGCCGCGCGGAAAGCCCTCTCCCCCGCGCGAAAGCGCGGGAGAGGGTTCACAGCGCTTCGGTCACCGCCCTGGCCTGCATCGCCAGCCTGACCGGCGCGTTGGCGGCGCCGAAGCCGCGGTAGGCGTCGCGGCGCTCGACGATCTCGAAGAAGAAGCGCTCGGCGAAAGGCAGCGTGTAGAGCTGCAGGTACTCGCCGCCCTCGTCGCGGTCGTAGAGCAGCGCGTGCGCGCGCAGCCGGTCCACGAAGGCGAGCGGAAGGCCGAAACGCGCTTCCAGATCGTCGTAGTAGTTCTCCGGGACCGGCAGGCGCGCCACGCCGGCCGTCTCGATCTGCGCGGCGCTGGCGAAGATGTCGGTGCTGGCGAACGCGATGTGCTGCACGCCGGCGCCGAAGAACTCGCTGAGGAATCGCCCGGGCAGCGTGCGGCTGCTCTCCGAGGCGTTGAGCGCGATGCGCACCGCGCCGTCCGCCGTTTCCACCACCTGGCTGCGGATGAGACCGCCGGGATCGGCGATCTCCTGCAGCGCCCGCCGCTCCATGGCGAAGAGCGCGCCGTAGAACAGCAGCCAAGAGAGCAGCTCGCCCCCACCCAGCGACTGCACGACGTGATCGACGGCGACGAGCGTGGCGGCCGTTGCCCCCTGCGGCGCCTCCGGCTTGAACTCGATCTGCCAGACGCGCGCCAGCTCGCTGGTCTCATCCGTGAAATAGAGCAGGCTGCCGCCGACGCCGCGGATCGCCGGCAGCGTGAGCTGTCCCGGCGGCACCGGCTGGCGGAAGGGTTCGGCCAGCAGCGCTTCGGCGCGTGCGAGGGCCGTCTTGGCATCTGGCATTCGCAGCCCCAGCGCGCAGACGCCGGGCCCGTGCATGTGCCAGAAGGCCTGGGCGAAGGACTCGCGCTCGCGGTTGATGACGAGATTGATCGCGCCCTGTCGCCACCAGTCGACCTCCTTGGTGACGTGGTGGCCGGCATGGCGGAAGCCGAGCCCGGCAAAGAGCTGCTCGAGTTCGGCGGCACCCGCGTCGTCGACGGCGAACTCGACGAACTCGACGCCGAGCGGCGCGGCGCGCGGCGGCAGCGGCTGGCCGAGGCCGAGCTGGTCCTGCGCGGCGAGCAGCGAGCGGCGGCCGTCGATCGCGACCTGGCGCGCCGAGCCGGCGCGGAACTGGTCGTTGAACACCTCGAGGGAGAGATGGCCGTCATAGCCCGTGGCGGCGACGGCCGCGAGGAAGCCGCGTACGTCGAGGCTGCCCTGGCCAGGCATGGTGCGGAAGTGCCGGCTCCAGGAGAGGTAGT
>DATEDK010000131.1:0-3574 GCA_035281685.1 Kiloniellales bacterium
GCTCCAGCACGACGGCGGTCTCGGGCGCGCTCACCAGGTGGTCGGCCGGATGCGGCACGAGCAGCGGACCCGGTATCCGCTCAGAGTCGGCGAGGCTGAGGAAGGCGGCCTCGACCAGGGCGCGGGCGCGTTCGCTGCGGCCGGCGGGCGACTCGTCGCCCAGCACCACGGCCACAATCCGCTGCCCGTCGCGCAGGACAGAGACGACAAGGTTGTAGCCCGACTTGCAGGTGAAGCCGGTCTTCATGCCGTCGGCGCCGGAGAGCGACCCCAGGATGCCGTTGATGTTGCCCTGCCAATCTCCCGCGAAAATGAAGCCCGAGCGACCGAAGTAGCTGTAGTACTGCGGGAA
This sequence comes from Kiloniellales bacterium, assembly GCA_035281685.1. GTDB lineage: Bacteria > Pseudomonadota > Alphaproteobacteria > Kiloniellales > JACOMY01 > DATEDK01. The sequence goes on from DATEDK010000131.1 coordinate 353, forward strand.
ATCCTGGATCAGCGCGCGCGCCAGGAGGGCCAGGTCGCGCGCCGTGGTGATCTGCAGGTCGTCCGGCAGGCCCGAGGCGTTGACGTAGTAGGTGCCGAGCATGGCCAGGCGCTCGGCCCAGAGGTTCATCTCGTCGGCAAAGGCCGTCTCGCTGCCGGCGACCGCCTCGGCCAGCACGACGGCGGCGTCGTTGCCCGAGCGCATGAGCATCCCCAGGAGCGCCTCCTCGACCGTGATCGTGCGGCCCTCGGCCACCCCCAGGCTGGTCGCCGGCTGCCTGGCGGCGGCTTCGGAGACGGTGAGTTCCTGGTCCAGGGTCAGCCGCCCGGTCGAGAGCGCCTGGAACACGACATAGGCGGTCATCAGCTTGGTGAGGGAGGCCGGATGCCAGGGCGCATCGGGCTCATCGGCGGAGAGGATCTCGCCGGTCTCGACCCGGAACACCAGGTCGGCCGCCAGTCCTGGCTGCGGCAGCAGCAGGAGGAAAAAGAGAAGGGCCCGCAGGCCCCGCCGGGCGCTCCAGCGCCGCGGCGGTTTCTGCGGGCCCTCGGGCACGCGCGGGCGGGCCGCGCTCTTAGGCCTGACGGTACTCGTCGATCGTGCCGTCCTGGTTCCAGTCGAGGCCGTAGTAGTCGGCGATGCCGTCCTCGTTCTCGTCGAAGATCCAGACGTCGAAGGGACCCTGCGCATCGGCCGTCGGCACCAGCTTGGCATCGGGAACGCCGTTGAAGTTGTCGTCGAAGAGGGCGTAGTCGGCGGTGCCATCCTCGTTCTCGTCGACGATCACAACGTCGTAGTACCCGTCGCCGTTGCGGTCGGCACCCCAGGCATCGATCCGGCCGTTGCCGTTGGTGTCGAGCGGGAAGAACTCCGGCTCGGCTTCGGCGCGCGGCTGTGAGGGCTGCGAGGGCTGCGAGGGCTGGCTGGGCTGCATCGGCTGTTGGTTGTTGCCCGGCGGCTGGGCCGGCTGGCCAGGCTGGGCCGGCTGCGTCGGCGCCTCGGCGACCTCGGCGGCAAGGAACTTGCCGACCTCGTCGACCGAGATGGCGTAGTTCAGGCCCTCGGACTCCAGGTTGATGAAGGAGTTGACCCCGATCATCTTGCCTTCCGCGTCGAACAGCGGACCGCCCGAGTTGCCGGGGTTGATCGGAGTCTGGGTCTGGATGATCTGCGCCTTGTGCGGGCCGTTGCCGACATCCCACTCGTAGTTGTCGCGGATCGCGCTGACATAGCCGCGGGTGTAGGTCCAGCTCTCGCCCTGCGGATGGCCGATCGCGTGCACGTCGTCACCGACCTCGACGGTCGCCATCGTGCCGAGCTCGATGATGGTCGGGTTGGTCGGCGCCTCGTGCAGCACCAGGAGAGCCAGGTCGTCGTTCTGGCCGATCTTCACCACGTCGGCGAGCACGATCATGTCCTCGCTGAGCGGCGTGCCCTGCGGCGGGCGGAACACCACGCCGACGGTCTGGTAGTCCTTCACCACGTGCCAGTTCGTGATGATCGTGCCGCTGGCGTCGAGCAGCGAGCCGGTGCCGAGGCCTTCGTTGGTCAGCACCAGCACGACGCCGTCCGCCAGCTTGCGGAACAGCGAGGCGCCTTCGCTCGAGAAGGTCGGCGGCTCCGGCGGCACCTTCGAGAGCTGCTCGGCGAAGCCGGTCGTCTTGTTGCCGGTGAAGGACTTGTTGGAGAAGGACGAGAAGCCGGAGAGCGGCTCCGCGCCACCCTTGGCCTTCGCCTTGGAGAAGCTGGAGAAGCTCTTCTGGTCGATGGTGGCGACGGTGTCGCCCAGGATCACGTAGGCGACCTGCTGCTCGATCTCCTGGCCGCCCTTGGTCGTCGCGGTGACGGTGAAGGCCTCGCGGCCCTGACCGCCGCCGACCGCGACCCAGTCCTTGTCGTTGGGCACGGCCAGCTGCTGGCCGGCGGCGACTTCCGCCTTGTCGACCAGCACCTTGGGCTCGCCGCCCGAAGGCTGCCAGCTGACGGTGACGGTCATATCCTCCTCGGCGGTGATCACCAGGCGGAGCTGATCGCCGGCGTTGAGCGGCGTGTCTTCCACGACACGCTGCGGACCGAGATCGGTCTTCACGTAGAGGTCGGCAGCGAAGCCTTCCGCCGCCTCAGCCCCGACCAGCGGTGCGGCAGCGACCGCTGCGCTCAACGCGAGCGCGGCGGCTAGAGGACTAAGGCGCATAACCCTTCTCCTGTTGTCGTCTGTTCGCAAAAAGCGCGAGTGCTCGGCCTATTGCCGTGGAAAACGCCCCCGCCGACCTTTTCGCCGTGCGCAGGAGTTTGGCTCAGCGGCGGTAGGCCAGCAAGGCAATGCAATTGCGGCGCTTTGGCGGCAATCGTGGCCGAACTGCGCCTAGCTAACACCAACGCTGCGGCGGGTGTGTGATCGACATCACTTTGGGAGCAGCGTCCTTGCAGGCTTGGAGCTAGCCTTACCCATCGTCATGGAGGGCAGCCAACCATGCTGAAATTTTCCTATTGGGTGCGGAGGCGGCCCGAACTCACGCGCGAGGAGTTCGACCGCTACTGGTTCGAGCAGCATGCGCCGCTGGTGCGAGCCCATCGCGAGGCGCTCGGCATCAAGCGCTACATCCAGACCATCGCTCTGCCCGACCAGGAGGCACAGCAGAGGCTGCGCGCCAGCCGTGGTGCGGAGGCGTTCGATTACGACGGCTGCACCGAGGTCTGGTTCGAAAGCATGGAAGCTCACCTCGCGGCGCGGAAGACCCCGGCAGGGATGCTGGCAGCCCAGCTTCTGATCGAGGATGAGAGGCGCTTCATCGATCTCGGCCGCTCGCAGCTCTGGTACGGCACGGAGCGCCCGATCATCGAGGACTAGGAGTTGAGGTCAAGCTGCTGCTCCTCTTCGCGGCGGGCCAATCCGGGTCTTCTGCGGCGTCTGCCGGAAGCGCTCGCGGTAGCGCTTGGCGAAATGCGAGGCGGAGACGAAGCCGCAGGCAAGCCCGACCTCGGTCACCGAAAGACTGGAATGGGTCAGCAGGCGGTGCGCGCGCTGCAGGCGCAGCTCGACGTAGTGCGCGCGCGGCGTCCGGCCGAGGTAGCGCTGGAAGAGCCGCTCGAGTTGGCGCACCGAGATCCCGGTCCGGACCGCGAGCGCCGAGGCCGGCAGCGGCTGCTCCAGGTTCTCCTCCATGATGGCGACGGCCTGCAGCAGCTTCGGGTGGCCGACGCCGACGCGCAGGCGCAGCG
>DATEDK010000132.1:0-8883 GCA_035281685.1 Kiloniellales bacterium
GCTCTCGCAACGCCCGCTCCTCCATCTCCGTGGGTGCCCGGTAGCGCTTGGCCGGCTTCACGAAGTCTTGGTAGTAGCGCACGGCGTGCGCCACCAGGCGCGCCAGCATCGGGCTCGCCTCGGGGTTCGCCAGGTTCGCCAGCTTCGGCCGGTAGCGGCGGATGAAGCCCCAGAGCAGCGCCGGGTCGTCGGCGTTCGCCACGGCCGCCAGGTTGAGCAGGAGATTGAACGACAGCGGCGAACCCTCGAGGATCGTCTCCATCGCCGGCGGGGCGCCGTCGTGGATGTGCCAGAGCGGGTTCTCCATGCGCTCGGCCTCGCCCTTGCCCTCCCAGCTCTCCAGCTGCGCCAGGTAGTCGTCGACCGCGCGCGGGATCGTGTCGAAATAGAGCCGCTTGGCCGCGCGCGGCTTGCCGTACATGAAGAGCGCGAGCGACTCCGGCGGCGCGTAGGCCAGCCACTGCTCGACCGACAGGCCGTTGCCCTTCGACTTCGAGATCTTCTCGCCCTTCTCGTCGAGGAAGAGCTCGTAGGTGAAGCCCTCGGGCGGGGTCGAGCCCAGGATGCGGCAGATCTTGCTGGCGAGCTCGACCGAGGGGATCAGGTCCTTGCCGCTCATCTCGTAGTCGACGCCGAGCGCGGCCCAGCGCATGCCCCAGTCGGGCTTCCACTGCAGCTTGGCGAGCCCGCCGGTCACCCGCTGCTCCACCTCGCGGCCGTCCTCGTCGCGGAAGACGATGGTGCCCGCCTCCTCGTCGCGCGCCAGCACCGGCACCTGCAGCACGCGGCCCGTCGCGGGCGAGACCGGCAGGAAGGGGCTGTAGGTCTTCTGCCGCTCCTCGCCCAAGGTCGGCAGCATCACCGCCATGATCTCGTCGTAGTGCCGCAGCACCGCGAGCAGCGTCTGGTCGAAGCGGCCGGCGGCGTAGAGCTCGCTCGCCGACTGGAACTCGTACTCGAAGCCGAAGGAATCGAGGAAGGCGCGCAGGCGGGCGTTGTTGTGATGGCCGAAGGACTCGTGCGTGCCGAAGGGATCGGGGATGCGCGTCAGCGGCCGCCCCAGATGCTGGCGCACCAGCTCCTTGTTCGGGATGTTGTCGGGGACCTTGCGCAGCCCGTCCATGTCGTCGGAGAAGCAGAAGAGCCGGGTCGGCAGCGGACTCATGCGCCGGAAGGCCTGGCGCACCATGGTCGTGCGCACGACCTCGCCGAAGGTGCCGATGTGCGGCAGGCCGGAGGGGCCGTAGCCGGTCTCGAACAGCACGTAGCCCTTGGCCGGCGGCGCCTTCTCGTAGCGCTTCACCAGCTTGCGCGCCTCCTCGAAAGGCCAGGCGCGGGCGGAAAGGGCCAGTTCTCGTTCTCTTGTCATGCTGCGCGGAACCTAGGGAGGCGGCTGCAGACAGTCAAACGACCAACACCCCTCACCCTCTCCCTCTCCCCGCAAGGGGCGAGGGGACCCCTGGCCCGCTCTCCACGCTGCCGTCCCCTCGCCCCCGAAGGGGGAGAGGGACAGGGTGAGGGGTGTTTGTTAGAACCGCTCGGCTTGCATTGGAGGATCCGCGCGTGGCTGAAACCAACCCTTCCATCCTCTCCCATGTGTCGCTCGGCGCGAACGATTTCGAGAAGACCGTCGCCTTCTACGACAAGGTGCTGGGCGCGATCGGCATCGGGCGCTTCATGGAGCATCCGGGGGCGGTCTGCTGGGGCCGGCACTATCCCGAGTTCTGGGTGCAGCGGCCGATCGACGGGCGGCCGGCCGCCGCCGGCAACGGCACGCACATCGGCTTCGACGCGGCGAGCAAGGCGGAGGTCGATGCCTTCCACAAGGCGGGCCTCGCCGCCGGCGGCAAGGACGAAGGCGCGCCCGGCCCGCGCCCGCAGTACGGCGAGCCCTACTACGGCTGCTTCCTGCGCGATCCCGAGGGGCACAAGATCGAGGCCGCCTTCTGGGACAAGGACCTCGCGAAGAAGCTGGGGATGGGGTGAGTTGTTAGCCCTCTCCCCTCTGCGGGAGAGGGTTGGGTGAGGGGGGTCGGTGGGTTGCACGCGGCAACAGTCGCACCAACCGACCGACCCCCCTCACCCCTACCCCTCTCCCGCAAGGGGAGAGGGGAAATACCTAGTCCGTCACCACCAGCTCGTCGCCCTCGGCGATGCGGCCGCCCTCGACCACGCGGAGATAGAAGCCGCAGAAGATGTGGCCGAAGCCGGCCTGCAGGAGGCGCGGCACGTTGAGGTCGCGCTGCGCGGTGTCGGGGTTGACCGTGGTCGCGGCACAGCGCTCGATCGGCTCGGCGCCCTCCAGCACGGCTTCTCCCAGCGTCATCCGCCGCCCTGCCCAGGCCATCTCCGCCCAGGCCGGCGGGCCCTCGATCCAGAGGTTGGCGCGGAAGCGGCGCGGATCGACCGGCTGGCGCGCGACGCGCTCGAGGTCGGCGACCGTCGCCAGGTTCAGGAGCGAGAGATAGGGTACCTCGGCGTCGGTGAAGGCAACCGCACTCTCCGCGTCGCGCCGACCCGCCACCAGGCGCGGCGCGCCGCGCGGACTGCCGGCCAGGAAGGCGGCGAAGAACTGGTTCAGGAGCGAGCGGCCGACCGGATCGGTCGCCTTGCCGCGCGCCACCGGCTTGCCGCCACGCAGCAGGGTCAGCGTCTCGGCCGCCTCGTCGTAGCTGAGGCCGAGCTGCGCCAGCTTCTCCTCCTGCTTCAGCGTGTGGAAGAGCCGGTAGTCGGCCCAGGCGCCGCCGTCGAGATCGCCGCCGGCACCGCCGCCCAGCGCCAGCGCGTAGCGCCGGTCGTGCGGCAGCGCGCGGCCGGCCTCCAGCGTCACGGCCTGCAGACGCTCGCCGGCCAGCCCCTTCACCGGGAAGCGGTTGATCTGCGTCAGGCGCGCCTGCCCCGACGATTTGAGCTGGGCCATCGGCCGACCTTGGCCGCCGCTCCGTGCAGCGTCAATCGACGCTCTTTTCTCATTTTGCAAATGATTTGCATTTTCCGTTAGCCACCGCTAGGGTGGCGGCCGATGTCGTCCCGGCCTGGCCGGGCTGCATCGGATCTCTCCTGATCAGACTGGCCGTTTTGGCAGCCGCCGCCGGTCCCGCCGCCTTCTCTCGTGCGGACCGGCGGCGGATCCTTCAGGCGCCGGCGGCTGCGGCCGGCACCGCGGCTCGCTTGGTGGAAATCTTGACGTCAAAGAGCAGCAGGTCGCGCCGCTTGGCCGACGCGACCGGTTCGACGCCGTGAAAGCAGACGCGCGACTTCGGGAAAGCCAGCATGGTGTTGGGCCTGTAGGGCAGGGTCGCCACGCGCTCGAAGTCGGGGAAGCTGTGGTGAGGCCCGCCGGGGCAGCTGAAGTGGCGATCCTTCGGCCGGTAGAGCGAGGTGCCGAGCTCCGGCGCGCTCTCGTCCGGCGCCAGGTAGAACAGCATCGAGACCAGCTTCTGCGGCGAATCGGTGTGCGGTCCCAGCGCGTAGGTCTCGAGATCCCGCATCAGGAAGACCTCGCTGTAGACCATTGCGCCGAAGGCGTTCTCGCGCAGCGTGCTCTCCGCGTGGAGTTTGACCGCGGCCTTGAAGGTGCGCAGAACGGCTCTGCGCAGGTTGCCGTCGCGAAGGGCGGCAAAGAGCTCGCGCCAGAAAACCCGCTGCGGCTCGGGGGCATCGATCGTCGCGAGATCTCGGGGAAAGAGGCAGAGACGCTGGGAGCTGTAGCGCTCGGAGACCCGCCCGGTCTGGTTCAGCCGGCGATAGCCGCGGTCGGCGATCATCTGCCGCTGCAGCTCGGCGTAGAAATCGGCCGGGAAGACCTCCTCGACATAGAGGTGCTCGAAGGGATCGCGGCTGACCGGCGTCGCCGCGATGCGGCCGATGACATGGTCACGAACGGCGGAAAACATACTCGGCCACGCCCTCGAAGAAGCCTTCCTTGCGCGCTGCCTTGGCGACCTGCGCCGGATCGTAGGCGAAGCCCAGCGCCGCCAGGTGCTCGATGATCCAGCGATGCTCTGCCAGCTGCGGGTTGATCTCGATCAGCAGCGTCGTGAGCGCGGGATCGCGCAGGGTCTTGGCGGCGCCGGCGATCACCCTGTGCTCGAAGCCGTCGACGTCGATCTTGATCGCGGCGGGCTGCGGCATGGTGCCGTCGGCCACCAGGCGGTCGATCGTCGTGGCGTAGCAGCCCTGGACGAAGGGGGACTTGCGCTCGCGCAGGTAGGGATCGCGCGACTCGCCGAAGGAGTGGCAGGAGCCGCCGGCGTCGAAGGCGGAGAGATGCAGGCGGTCGAAGCCCTCGCGGTCGGAGAGCGCGGCCGCCCAGGCGACGATGCGCCCGCTCGCCTCGTTCAGCTGGATGTTGCGGCAGAGCAGCGCGTAGTTCTGCGATTCCGGCTCGAAGGCGAAGACGCGCGCCCGGCGGACGACGGCGGCGTAGATCGAGTACATGCCGACGTTGGCGCCGACGTCGAGCAGCGGCGCGTCGGGCACCAGGCTGTCGAGCCAGCCGATCGTCGAGGGCTCCTTGGTCGCCAGCGTCTTCACTCGCCAGAGACACATCCTGTTCGGCGTCGCGTAGCGCAGCTTGTGGGGGCCACGCTGCACCGTCACGACCTCCGGCAGGCGCTCCTCTTTCGGCTGTGGCAGCGGCGACGACATCGGCCCCAAGCTAGCGAACCCCGGCCGGCTCCGCCAGAAGCCGCCCACCTCCTCCGCCGCCAACATTGCGCTGCAGCAATACGCGTCTATAGTGGCGCTCCCATCGGGGCGGGAGCGCGGCCGGGGCGCTGGGGCAGAGAGAGTGAACAGATCGTTATGAATATTCACGAGTATCAGGCCAAGGCGTTGCTGGCCAGGTTCGGCGTTGCCGTGCCGCGCGGCGGCGTCGCCTACACCGCCGAGGAGGCGGTCGAGGTGGCCAAGGGCCTGGGCGGGCCCGTCTGGGTGGTGAAGTCGCAGATCCACGCCGGCGGCCGCGGCGCGGGGCGCTTCAAGAACGATCCCAAAGGCAAGGGCGGCGTGCGCGTGGTGAAGTCCATCGAGGACGTGCGCGACAACGCGCGCGCCATGCTGGGCCAGGTGCTGGTGACCAGGCAGACCGGCCCCGACGGCAAGGAGGTGAAGCGCCTCTACGTCGAGGAAGGCTGCGACATCGCCCGCGAGCTCTACCTCTCGCTGCTGCTCGACCGGCAGACCAGCCGGGTGACCGTGGTCGCCTCGGCCGAGGGCGGCATGGACATCGAGGAGGTGGCCGAGAAGCATCCGGAGAAGATCGTCAAGGTGGCGATCGACCCGGCGCAGGGCATGCTGCCCTATCACGCGCGCAAGGTGGCCTTCGGCCTCGGGCTTGCCGGCAAGACCAACGGCGGCGCGGTCAGGATGCTGCAGCAGCTCTACCAGGCCTTCACCGGCCTCGACGCCTCGCTGGTCGAGGTGAACCCGCTGGTGGTGACCGGCGCGGGCGAGGTGATCGCGCTCGACGCCAAGATGAACTTCGACGACAACGCCCTCTTCCGCCACAAGGACATCCTCGAGCTGCGCGACGAGGACGAGGAAGACCCGATGGAGCGCGAGGCCGCGCGCCACGAGCTCAGCTACATCAAGCTCGACGGCAACATCGGCTGCATGGTGAACGGCGCCGGGCTCGCCATGGCGACGATGGACATCATCAAGCTCTACGGCGGCGAGCCCGCCAACTTCCTCGACGTCGGCGGCGGGGCGACCAGGGAGCGCGTCACCGCCGCCTTCAAGATCATCCTCTCCGACCCCAACGTCGAGGGCATCCTGGTCAACATCTTCGGCGGCATCATGCGCTGCGACGTGATCGCCGAGGGCGTGGTCGCCGCGGCCAAGGAGGTCTCGCTGCACGTACCCCTGGTGGTGCGCCTGGAGGGCACCAACGTCGAGCTCGGCAAGAAGATCCTGGCCGAGTCCGGGCTGCCCATCGTGTCGGGCGACGATCTCGCCGACGCCGCCCAGAAGGTCGTCACCGCCGTCAAGGAAGCCGCCTGATGGCCGTGCTCGTGAACAAGGCGACCAAGGTCATCTGCCAGGGCATCACCGGGGCGCAGGGCACCTTCCACACCGAGCAGGCGCTGGCCTACGGCACGCAGATGGTGGGCGGCGTCACGCCGGGCAAAGGCGGCACCACGCACCTCGACCTGCCGGTCTTCGACACCGTGGCCGACGCGGTCGCCAAGACCGGCGCCGGCGCCAGCGTCATCTACGTGCCGCCGGCCTTCGCCGCCGACGCGATCCTGGAGGCGGTCGACGCCGAGGTGGCGCTGATCGTCTGCATCACCGAGGGCATACCGGTGCTCGACATGGTGAAGGTGAAGCGCGCGCTCGCCGGCTCGAAGTCGCGCCTGGTCGGGCCGAACTGCCCCGGCGTCATCACCCCGGACGAGTGCAAGATCGGCATCATGCCGGGCCACATCCACCGCCGCGGCAAGATCGGCATCGTCTCGCGCTCGGGCACGCTCACCTACGAGGCGGTGGCGCAGACCACCGCCGCGGGGATCGGCCAGAGCACCTGCATCGGCATCGGCGGCGACCCGGTCAACGGCACCTCCTTCGTCGACTGCCTGGAGCTGTTCCTGGCCGACCCCGAGACGCAGGGCATCATCATGATCGGCGAGATCGGCGGTCAGGCCGAGGTCGAGGCCGCCGAGTTCCTGCACCGCTCGAAGACGAAGAAGCCCGTCACCGGCTTCATCGCCGGCCGCACCGCGCCGCCCGGCCGCCGCATGGGCCACGCCGGCGCCGTCATCTCCGGCGGCAAAGACACCGCGGAACACAAGATCCAGGCGCTGAAGTCCGCCGGCATCCACGTCGCGGACTCGCCGGCGGCCCTGGGCGAGACCATGTTGAAGGCCTTGCGCGGCTAGCCAGAGGCGCCAGCGCAAGGCCGGCAGGGCGCGACCGCCTGCCAACACCGGTCGCAGAAACAGAGCTTGGACCGAGCCATGGCGACAGAGACCCCGGCGTCACCCCATTGGGCGCCCTCCCTCCTGGCCAGCCCGGAGGCGGGCCGGATGCTCGACCTCTACCGGCGCTGGCGCGCCAGGGAAGCCGTGCCCGACGCCTGGAGCGGCTTCTTCGGCGATCTGGCCGACGATGCGGTTTCGCTACTCGACGGCTATCTCGGCCAGGGCCGGCCCCCGGCGGGAGCCGCCAACGGCGGAGCGGCGAATGGCGGCATCACGCTGACGGTGGCAGGGCGCTGGGCAGCCGAGCATCCGGGTGCCGACAGGGTGCGCGCCGCCGCCGCCGATTCGATCCGCGCGCTGATGCTGATCCGCAGCTACCGCGTGCGCGGCCACCTGGAGGCCGACCTCGATCCGCTCGGCCTCGTGCACCGCCAGGCGCATCCCGAGCTCGACTACCGCACCTACGGTTTCACGGAAGCCGATCTCGACCGCGAGATCTTCATCGCCAACGTGCTGGGGCGCGAGACCGCGACCCTGCGCGAGATCATCTCGATCCTGCGCAACACCTACTGCGGCAAGATCGGCGTGGAATTCATGCATATACAGGAACCGGCCCAGAAGGCCTGGATCCAGGAGCGCATCGAGAACATCGAGAACCGCACGGACTTCACCATTCCGGGCAAGCGCGCGATCCTGGAGCGGCTGACCGCCGCCGAGGTCTTCGAGAAGTTCCTCGACAAGAAATACACCGGGACGAAGCGCTTCGGCCTGGACGGCGCCGAGACGACGATCCCGGCGCTGGAGCAGATCGTCAAGCGCGGCGGCCAGCTCGGCATCCAGGAGATCGTCATCGGGATGCCGCACCGCGGCCGCCTCAACGTGCTGCACAACTTCATGGGCAAGCCGGCGACGGCGATCTTCAGCGAGTTCCAGGGCGGCGCCGCCAATCCGGACGACGTCGGCGGCTCGGGCGACGTCAAGTACCACCTCGGCACCTCGACCGACCGCGAGTTCGACGGCAACAAGGTGCATCTGTCGCTGACCGCCAATCCCTCGCACCTGGAGGCGGTGAACACCGTGGTGCTCGGCAAGGTGCGCGCCAAGCAGGAGCAGCGGGGCGACGCCGAACGCCGGCACGTCATGGGCCTCCTGATGCACGGCGATGCCGCCTTCGCCGGCCAGGGGCTGGTCGCCGAATCGCTCGACCTCTCCGAGCTGAAGGGCTACCGCACCGGCGGCACGGTGCACTTCATCGTCAACAACCAGATCGGCTTCACCACCAACCCGGTCTACGCCCGATCCGGCCCCTATTGCTCCGAGGTGGCGAAGATCGTGCAGGCGCCGATCTTCCACGTGAACGGCGACGACCCGGAGGCGACGGTGCACGTCGCGCGCATCGCCACCGAGTTCCGGCAGCAGTTCAACAAGGACGTCATCATCGACATGTTCTGCTACCGGCGGCACGGCCACAACGAGGGCGACGAGCCGGCCTTCACCCAGCCGCTGATGTACAAGAAGATCAGGTCGCACCCGAGCGCGCGCGAGATCTACGCCGAGCGGCTGGTGCAGGAGGGCGTCGTCTCCAAGGGCGAGGTCGAGGGGCAGACCCAGCAGATCTGGGAGAAGCTGGAGCGCGACTTCGAGGCGGCGCAGGCCTACAAGGCGAACAAGGCCGACTGGCTCGAAGGGCGCTGGAGCGGGGTTTCGCAACTCAAGGGCTACGGCGCCCGGCGCGGCAAGACTGCGGTCGAGCTCGAGACCCTGCGCGAGGTCGGCTTGGCGCTGACCGCGCTGCCCGAAAAGCTCGACGCCAATCCGAAGCTCAGGCGCATCATCGAGCAGCGGCGCAAGACCATCGAGACCGGCGAAGGCATCGACTGGGCGACCGCCGAGCAGCTCGCCTTCGGCACGCTCCTGATCGAAGGGCACCCGCTGCGCATGTCGGGGCAGGACTGCAACCGCG
>DATEDK010000133.1:0-2516 GCA_035281685.1 Kiloniellales bacterium
AGGCGAAGATCGCGCAGGAGCGCGCGCTCGACGAGGAGCGCATCCTGCGCGAGCGCGAGACGCAGCGCCTGGAAGTCGAGCGGCGCAAGGCGCTCGAGCTGGAGGAGCAGGGCCGCGCCATCGCGATCGCCGCCAAGTCGCGCGAGCAGTCGGAAGCGCAGGCCGAGGCCGAGACCGCGCGGGCCAAGGCGGTGGCGGCCGAAGAGAAGGTCTTTTCCGCGCGCGAGACGGAGATCGCCGAGCGCAGGAAGCAGATCGAGCTGATCGCCGCCCAGCAGGAGGCCGAGCGCGAGGCGATCCGCGCCCGCGTGCTGGCCGAAGGCGAACGCCACGCCGCGGTCGACCGGGCCGAGGCCGTGCGCCTGGAAGCCGAGGGCGCCTCGGAGGCGGAGAAGATCCGCGCGCTCGCCGCCAAGCTGCGCTATGAGATCGAGGCCGAGGGTCAGCGCCTCTTGAACGAAGCGGCCAACACGCTGACGCCGGAAAGCCGCGGCTCCGCCATGCGGCTCAAGCTGCTCGACAAGATCGAGGGCATCATCCGCGAAAGCGTGAAGCCGATGGAGCGGATCGAGGGCATCAAGATCCTGCATGTCGACGGGCTGACCGGCGGTGGCACGGCGACGGTCAGCGAGGGCGGCACGACCTTCGCCGACAACGTGGTGAACTCGGCGCTGCGCTACCGCGCGCAGGCGCCCCTGATCGATTCGCTCCTGAAGGAGATCGGCATCTCGTCGAGCGAGATCGGCAAGCTCACCAACGTGATGGGCGAGGGGGAGAAGAAGAAGGAATAGGGGACCGAAAGCCCCTCACCCTGTCCCTCTCCCCGCTATCGCGGGGCGAGGGGACGGCAGCGTTGAAAGCAGGCCAGGGGTCCCTCGCCCCCGAAGGGGGAGAGGGACAGGGTGAGGGGTGTTGGTAGGTAGGGGAGCACTCACATGGTCAAGGTCTACACCTCCTCCGTCATCGAGGCGCCGGCCGAGCGGGTCTGGCAGGCGATCCGCGACTTCAACGGGCTGCCGTCCTGGCACCCGGCCATCGCCGAGAGCCGCATCGAGGGGCGCGAGCCCTCCGACAAGATCGGCGTCGTGCGCAACTTCACCACGAAGGACGGCGGACGCATCCGCGAGCGCCTCTTGGCGCTCTCCGACTTCGAGTTCTCCTGCACCTACGCGATCCTGGAATCGCCGATGGGCGTGGAGAACTACAAGGCGACCCTGAAGCTGGCGCCGATCACCGACGGCAACCGCTGCTTCGCCGAGTGGACCGCCGAGTTCGACTGCGCGCCCGAGAGGGAGAAGGACCTGGCGCAGTTCATCGGACAGGGTGTGTTCCAGGGCGGTTTCGATGCCTTGAAGAAGCGCTTCGCCGGCGGGCGCCAGTAGTTCATAGCGATGGTTCAGGTTGCCCGCTCGACCATCATCGAGGCGCCGGTCGAGGCGGTCTGGCAGTTCCTGCGCGACTTCAACGCGCACGAGGACTGGCACCCCGCCGTTGCCGAGAGCCGCATCGAGGAGGGCCGCACGCCGGACCAGGCCGGGGCGGTGCGTCGCTTCAAGCTGGTCACGGGCGGCGAGCTGCGCGAGCAGCTCCTGGCGCTGGACGACGACCGCCGCCGGCTCACCTACTGCATCCTCGACGCGCCGCTGGCGCTGATCGGCTACGTCGCGACGATCGAGCTGAAGCCGGTGACCGACGGCAACCGCACCTTCTGGTCCTGGCGCTCGGACTTCGCTGCACCGCCGGGCGAGGCCGAGACGCTGGCGCGCCTGGTGGGCGAGGAGATCTACGAGGCCGGCTTCGATGCGGTGAAGCGGCACTTCGGCCAGGCGGCGACGGCGCGCCGTCGCGCTGTCGCGGCACCGGCGGTCGGGAGCGGGACTGCGATCCCAGGCCACGCCATCGTGCTGGAGCGCCACGGCGGGCCGGAGGTCCTGCGTTGGCAGGAGATGACGGCACCACCGCCGGGGCCCGGCGAGCTGCGCCTGCGGCAGAGCGCGGTCGGGGTCAACTACATCGACGTCTACTGCCGTACCGGCTACTTCCCGCTGCTGCAGCCGGGCGGCGTGCCCGGCATGGAGGCGGCGGGAGCCGTCGTCGATGTCGGCCCCGGCGTCGAGGGACTCGTGCCCGGCGATCGCGTCGCCTATGCCGGGCCGCCGCTCGGCGCCTACGCCACGGTGCGCACGCTGCCGGTCGAGTTGGTCGTCCCGCTGCCGGATTGGCTCGACGAGCTCACCGCCGCAGCCGTCCTGCTGAAGGGGCTGACGGCGGAGTTCCTGCTGCACCGCGTGGCCCCGGTCGGAGAGAGGGATACGATCCTCGTGCAGGCCGCCGCCGGCGGCGTCGGCTCGCTGCTCTCGCAGTGGGCGAGCCAACTCGGTGCCACGGTGATCGGCACGGTCGGCAGCGCCGAGAAGGCGCGGCTCGCACTGGCCAATGGCTGCGCGCACGCCATCCTCAGCCGCGAAATCGACTACCCGATGCGCGTGCTGGAGCTGACCCAAGGACGCGGCGTC
>DATEDK010000134.1:0-3583 GCA_035281685.1 Kiloniellales bacterium
CTTGGAGGCTCGCTGCGCACGCCCGCTTCCTTCTGCGGCGTGGTGGGCCTGCGGCCGACGCCGGGGCGCGTGCCGGCCGACCGCACGACGCACTACAGCCACCTCTCGGTCGAGGGGCCGATGGGGCGCTCGATCGCCGACGTCGCCCTGCTCTTCGCCGCGCAGGTCGCGGCCGACCAGCGCGACCCCGTCTCGCTGCCCGAGCGCGGCCGGCGCCGTGCGGAGAAGGGTCTGGCCGGGGTGCGCCCCGCCGACCTCTCGGCGCTGAAGGTCGCCTTTTCCGACGATCTCGGCGGCGCGGCGCCGGTTGCCCGCGCGCTGCGCGAAACCTTCGGCCGGCGCATGCAGAAGATCGCGCCCTTCTTCGGCCGCGCCGAGGAGCGTCACCCGCCGCTGGCCGACGCGACGGCGATCTTCGAGGTCCTGCGCGCGGTCGGCTTCGTCGCGGCACACCGCGAGGTCCACTACGGCAAGCACCGCGACAAGCTGGGTCCGAACGTGATCGCCAACGTCGAGACTGGCCTCAGGCTCGGCGTCGAGCAGATCGCCCGCGCGCAGGTGGCGAATGCGCAGCTCTACCGGCGCTTCCTTACCTTCATGGAGGAGCTCGACCTCTTCATCTGCCCGGTCGCCTCGGTCTCGCCCTTCGACAAGACGCAGCTCTTCCCGACCGAGATCGATGGCAAGCCGCTCGCCACCTACATCTCCTGGATCGCCATCACCTATGCGATCACCCTGACCGGTCACCCCGTGCTGGTGATCCCCTGCGGGCTCGATCCGCAGGGCCTGCCCTTCGGCCTGCAGCTGGTCGGCAAGCGCTGGGGCGAGGCGGAGCTGCTGTCCGCCGGCCTGGCGCTGGAGGCAGCTCTGGCCGAGGACGCCGAGTGCCGGCGGCCGCTGCCGGATCTGCCGTCGCTCGGCGCGCGGTGATCGTCCTCCGACGCTGGATCCGCTAGGGCGAAGCAACCGGAACCAGAACCCTTCTCCAGGCTTTCAAGGAAGGCGGCCTCTTGAATGCCGGCCGCCAAGGCGGAAGAGTCACGAGAAGAGGGCCAGCGAAGATGACGGAAAAGACTCCCGGCGCTCCCGCCGACAGCCCGCAGTCCCTACGGCCGCAGCGGCGGAAACCGGCCAAGACCCTCCTCGCCGAGGTGGGCGGCGGTTCCGACCCGCCGGCCGATCCGAACGGGCCCGCCGGTCCGAGCGAGCCCGCGGAGCTGGGGCGGCCCGCCGGTGCGGCAGGCTCCGTTCCGTCACGGACCCCGTCCAAGGGTCCCACCGGACCCTCGGACAGCGCGGACGACATCGGCCTCGCCAGCGCCAACGGCCCGGCGGAACCCTAAGCTGGAATATCACGGTGCGAGGCCCGGCCAGCGCCTCAGCGCCGCAGCAGGTCGAGGACCAGGGCCTTGGCGTCCAGCGGGTCGTCGTGCACGACCTGCCAGGCCGGCAGCCGGCCAATCCAGGAAACCAGATGCGCCATGCTCTGCGAGGTCACCGGCGGCCGCGCCCGGCATGACGCCTTGAGGAGGGCGTCCAACGTTTCGGCAGGCGTCAAGGGCACCGAGTAGGGCGCCGCGCCGGGGCGTGCCGCCGGAATCACGATGGCGCTCAGCCGCATCGCCTGGCGGGCCGGCCGCGGCCGAGGCTCCGTCGCCTCGCGCTTCGATCTCTGCGACAGTGCCAAGGGCTCGACGCGCATCTCCTCGCCGCTGAACAGCACGAGGTCATCGGCAAGCAGCTCGCAGTCGTCTTCCTGCAGGAGCAGGCCCGCGAGGCTGGACGGTCCCGCGGCCTCGGCTCCGGGAATCAGGATCGCGCCGCCGTTGCAGCTGACGGCCGCCCCCGGCACCGCGAGCCGCCAGGGAAGTGATTGATAGAGCAGGTCCCTGACCGCCGGCAGCAGTCGCTCGACCACGGCATCGACCGAATCGAGCTGCGCCAGCGGCCGGTCTTCCTGGAGCAGCAGGAAGGGCCCCTGGCCCCGGACCGTGAAATGCACCGCGCCCTTCCCGTCCGCGGCGTCGGTCGACGCCGGGAGCAACGCGGCGAGCCTGGACTTCACCTCCGCGCTGTCGCAGGAAAGCTCCACCTGCTGATGGCCGAGCGCGATGCGCAGGACATCGTCCCGGCCGTCGATCAGCCCCTCGGCGCGCCAGCGCGCCAGGGTCTCCGCGGCTTCCCGACCTGCCTCTTCGGGGCTGAGACCGAAACCTTCGGCCAGTTGGGCCGCGAGCTTCTCTTGCGCCGTGCCGGCCAGATAGCCCTGCCACAGGAACCGGCCGGTGGCGTTCAGCGCGAAAAGCCGGCCGCTGGAAGGTTTGGCGAGCACGAGGCCGTCGCCCAGCACCCCGGCAGGCAAGCGAGGCTGCTCCAGGGATTTGTCATCGGGAAGCGCCTGCGGGGAGGCCGCCGGCCGGGGCGAGGCCGAAGCCGCCTCCATCTTGGCCCGGGCATAGTCGGCATTCGCCTTGATCCGCGAGCGCTGCTGGTTCGGCAGCTTCGGGCTCGCCAGCATCGCTTCGCAGGCCCGGAAGCTCTCCGCGTACTGTCCCGCATTGTATGCCGCCAACGCATACTCGTCGGTCAGCCGCCAGTCATAGACGGCCGTATCCAGGAACAGGCCGCGCGTCGGACGCGGCAGCGTCACGGCATGCTGCGCCAGCATCCAACCGGCCTGGTGCATCCTCTTCAGCCGGCACAGGCGGATGGCGAGGTGCAGCGCCTCGCTTCGCTCGGGCATCACCTCCTGCGCCTCCAGGCAGGCTGCGAGCACCTCGCCGGGCGGGGCGCCCTTGCGTTCCAGCAGGCGGGCCACGCCGACCAGGCTGATGAACACCTCCTCCTTCCAATGGCCGAGCTTGGCGCGTCGCCGGTAGGCGTCGATCGCCGCGTCGATGTTGCCGGCGCTCTCGTGACACCTGGCCTCGTAGAGGACATAGCGTGACCGCATGAAGGGATCGGTCTCCCTTGCGGCCGCCGTCGCCAGCACCTTCGCGTCCTCGGCGTATTTCTGCGGATTGCGGTTGCGCGCGCTGTCCTGGATCGCCTTTATGTGGATGCCGCTGGCGTGCGCTCGCGTCGCCCCCTTCGGCAATTCGAGAAACTCGTGCAACACGCCGCGATAGCGGACCGGCAGCCGGTTCCTCCAGAGTTGCGGGCGCGTGTAGGCCAGGTTACCGAGACGCAGGGCGACCTCGTAAACGTCGGCCTGGAGCTTGTCCTTCCAGGATCGCGGATCGACGTCCCGATCGATGACCAGGAGGTCGTCCGCGTCGAGCATGAGCGCATAGTCGACCGGCCGCACGGCCCTCAGCTGCTCGACGGCAAGAGTGCGATTGCTGGCAAAGTCGCGCCAGCGGTCGTTGAGCACCTGCCCGGGCAACCCGTGCTCCTCGAGCAGCCGACGGGCGAGCTCAGGCGTGCCGTCGCTCGAGCCGGTGTCGACGATGAGAGCGTAGTCGAGCAGCGGCAAGGCTGCCTCGACACAACGCCGCAGCACGTGGGCCTCGTCCTTCACGATCATGCAGAGGCCGATGGTCGTCGGGCGTCCGTTCATGCGCGCTGCTGCAACGGTTCGGGG
>DATEDK010000135.1:0-13011 GCA_035281685.1 Kiloniellales bacterium
CCAGCAGGAGCCGCTGCCGCCGGACTCGCCCTTCTGGGATCACCCGCGCGTGCTGCTGACGCCGCACGTCGCCGCGATGACCATGGCGCCGACCGCGGTCGCGCAGGTGATCGCCAACATCCGCCGCTTCGAGCGCGGCGAGCCCCTGCAGAACACCGTGGATCTCGTAAGAGGATATTGATTCCCTCCACCATGCGAAGCATGGGGGAGGGCCAGGGAGGGGGTGTCGACTATTGGAGCTGCTTCGTCGAGACCCCCTCCCTAACCCTCCCCCACGCTGCGCGTGGTGGAGGGGATATCGCGCCCCTCGTTCGAAGGTCCGCGGGTGCGATGTTACGCCACCGCCAGCGGCGCGCCGGCGGCGTCGCCGGCGAGCTGGCCGAGCTCGGCGAGGAAGGTCTCCCCCGCGCGGGTCAGGCGGATCAGCACGCTGCGCCGGTCGCGCGGGTCGCGCTGCCGCTCCACATAATTGAGCCCGACCAGCCGGTCGAGGGCGCGGGTGACGGCGGGCTTCGAGAAGCCCAGGGTCTGCGAAAGCCCGCGCACGGTGTGCGGCGGTCGCATCAGGCCGACATGGAGGAGCAGCGCGAGCTGACGGGTCGTCAGGTCCGGCAGGCGCTCGCTGAGCGCGCTGCGAAGCACCCGGTACCACCACGCCAATGCCGCCTCGGCCTGCATGCTCGCTCTCCGCACGCTCGGCGAGGAGACTAGGGGCCTTCTCCGGCAGGTACGGTTACCGCTCTCTTACAGTTTCGTTACGGCGCCGGATCGTGGCGGTCAGTAAAGGCGGCCGCCCAGCGGCACCGGGCGTTCGGGCGCGATCAGCACGACCTCGCCCTCGGCGTCGGGCACACCCAGCACCAGGACCTCGGAGAGGAACTTGCCGATCTGCTTCGGCGGGAAATTGACCACCGCCAGCACCTGACGGCCGAGCAGCTCGTCCTTCACGTAGTGCTTGGTGACCTGCGCCGAGCACCGGCGCCTTCCGATCGCCGGGCCGAAGTCGACGACCAGCTTGAAGGCGGGCTTGCGTGCCTCGGGAAAGTCGCCGACCTCGACGATGGTGCCGACGCGCACGTCGACCTTGAGAAAGTCGTCGAAGTCGATGCGGTCGGCTTTGGCCGCGTCCATCCCCTTCCTCCCGATCTCGTCTAGAGCGGCTGTGCCTGCGGCCCCGGTTCCTCGGGCTCGGCCTTCGGCGGCGGCTCGCTCTCCTCGCTCTTGCGCCGCGCCGCCGTCCAGGTGCAGCGCTGCAGGATGCTCTCGGCGCGGCGCAGCTTGCGGTCGAGGCTGGCCATGGTCTCCGAGAGGTCGTCGTTCTCGTCGCGCAGGAAGGTGCGGAAGGTGCCGGCCCAGATCGCGGCCGTGCCCTTGATCCGCAGCAGACCGACGAGGCCCTCCGTCGAGATCCCGGCCGCGACCAGCATGGCCTGCATCGAGCAGGCGAGATTGGCAGCGAGCCCCAGCGCTAGCGCGGGGTCGCGCCCGCTGGCCGCGGCCACCGAGGCGAGGCCACTGCGATAAGGCTTCAGCTGGTCGAAGCGCCGCATCAGCACGTCGAACAGGCGGTCGCGCGCGCTGCCGTCCTCGATCGCCGCGGGCTCGGCCAGCACCGCGCGGTCGGCCTGACGGGAGAGCGCGGCCAGAATGGCACCCTTTCCGGGGGCCAGCGCGTGCGCCTCCTCCAGCTTCAGGCCGGCGGTGGCGACGATGTCGCGGTAGGTGATCTCGTTCCACGGCCGCGCAGCCGCGAGCGACATGGCGGCGTCGATCAGAGGCCGCAGCTCTTCGCGCTTGCTCATAGGGGGAATCTGGGCGCCGCGGCGGGAAAAGTGAACCCCCTACCCCGTCAGGTAGCGCCCCTCCAGGTGGGCGAGGAAAGCTTCTGTTCCCAAGGGCTTGCCCGTGGCCTCGGCGACGATCTCGTCGCTCTGCCGCGACGAGGCCTTGCTGTGCACGGTCTGGCCCAGCCACTCCAGCAGCGGGCGGAAGTCGCCGCGCCCGAGGGCGGCCGGGATCTCCGGCCGGGCGGCGAGGGCGGCGGCGAAGAGCTGGGCGGCCGCCAGGGCTCCCAGGGTGTAGGTCGGAAAGTAGCCGATCGAGGCGTCGTACCAGTGGATGTCCTGCAGGCAGCCGAGCCGGTCGTTCGGCGGGCGGATGCCGAGCAGCTGCTCCATGCCGTCGTTCCAGGCGCCGGGCAGGTCGGCGGGCGGCAGATCGCCCGCGAGCAGCGCGCGCTCCAGCCGCCAGCGCAGGATGACGTGCAGCGGGTAGGTGACCTCGTCGGCATCGACGCGGATCAGGCTCGGTCCAACCCGGTGGTAGATGCGCCGCACGTTGTCGGTCGACCAGGCTGGACCGGAGCGTCCGAAGGCGGCCGCTGCGAGCGGCGCCAGGAAGGCGATGAACGCCGGGCTGCGCCCGGCCTGCATCTCGATCAGCAGCGACTGACTCTCGTGCACCGCCATGCTGCGCGGCTCGCCCACCGGCTGGCGGCGCCACCTTGCCGGCAGGCCGCGGTCGTAAAGCGCATGGCCGGTCTCGTGCAGCACCGCCATCAGCGCGCGGCTGAAGTCCTCTTCCTCGTAGCGCGTGGTGATGCGCAGGTCGTCCGGCGTGCCGCCGCTGAAGGGGTGCAGCGAACGATCGAGACGGCCGCGCTGGAAGTCGAAGCCGACCAGCGTCATCACGCGTCGCGCCAGGCTCTCCTGGGCGGCGGCCGGGAAGGGTCCCTCCAGCGGCAGGATCGCCGGCTGCTGCCGCTGCTGCTCGACGATCGCGGCGAGCAGGCTCGGCAGGCGCGCCTCGAGCTCCGCCAGCAGCGTCGCGATGCGCTGGCCGGAGAAGCCGCTTTCGTAGTCGGCCATGAGCGCCTCGTAGGGGCTCAGGCCCAGCACGGCCGCCTTCGCCTCCGCCGCCTCGCGCAGGAGTGCGAGGACCGCGGAGAAGCTGTCCTTGATCAGCGCGAAGTCGGAGCGGGGCCGCGCCTGGCGCCAGAGCGCCTCCGAGCGCTGGCGCGCCAGCGCCAGGGCCTCGACCAGACGCGGTTCAAGCGCGCTGGCCCGGCGATGGCGCCGGCGCATCTCGCGGAGGTTGGCGCGCTGCCAGTCATCGAGCCCGTCGTTCGCCGCCTCGGCCTCGTCCAGCCAGGCGGCGACCGCCGGCTCCAGCAGCAGCTCGTGCCGCGTCAGCTCGAGGGCGGCCAGCTGCTGTCCACGCGCCTCGCCGCTTTCCGGCGGCATGACGGTGGCGAGGTCCCAGTTCAAGAGATCGCTCGCCTCGCCGAGCGCGCCCAAACGGTGGAACCGCGCCTCCAGCTTGGCGTAAGCCTCAACGGCGCTCACGGCTCTCCCCCTGCCTCAGGTGGAACACCAGGTAGATGACCGCCAGCGCGATCGCCAGCGCCAACCAGGTGATGGCGTACTGCAGGTGGTCGTTCGGCAGGTCGACGTCGAGCTCGAGGCCGATCGGCAGCAGACCGGTCTGCTCGTCGCCGAGCTGCATGACATAGACCTCGGTCTGCGCGTTCGCGAGGCCAGTGGCCTCCGCCATCGCCGGCAGATCGAACCAGAGCCAATAGTTCTGCGCCGGCGCGTTCTCGGGACGCAGCGAGTCCCAACCGGACCAGCCGCCCCTGCGCAGGATGCCCTCGACGGTGACCTCGCCCTCGGGCAGGCCTTCCCTGCGCGTGGCGCGCGGCAGGTATTTGTCCGGCACCCAGCCACGGTGCACGATGACGCTGCGCCCGTCGTCCAGCACGAAGGGAGTGGCGATCCAGTTGCCGACCGTGCCCTTGTACGTCTTGCCCGGGAAGAGGAGCTCCTTCTCGTGCAGGAAGCGCCCCTTGAGCAGGACGCGGCGGTACTCCCAGTCGTCGAGGCTGTCGAAGCTTGCCGGCAGGGGGACTGCGGGTTCGCTCCAGCGCGCCTGCAGCGTGGCGATCAACGCCTCCTTCTCGGCCAGCCGGTCGAGCTGCCAGAAGCCCAGGCCCAGCAGGACGAGGAAGGCCGGCAGCGCCACCAGCGTCGGCCAGAGGCGCGGCCGGAACGGACGGCCGAACAGCTGCATCAGTCGTCGTAACGCACGGTGCCGCTGTCGCTCGCCCGGTTGCGGAACTGCAGCGCGATCAGCAGCGACTTCGCCGGCCTGAGCAGGCCAACGGCCAGCAGCAGCACCACCGCCGGCCAGAGCGTGAGGTTCACCCACCGCGGCGGCTCGAAGGTGGCGTGCACCCACAGCGCCACGGGCACCACCAGGAAGCCGATGATGAAGATCAGGAAGACCGCCGGGCCGTCACCGGAGTCCGCCTTCGAGTAGTCGAGACCGCAGGCCGAGCAGCGCGGCAGCAGCGTCAGGTAGCCTTGGAAGAGCCTGCCCTTGCCGCAGCGCGGGCAGCGGCACCCCAGGCCGGCCTTGAACGGCGAGACGCGTCCGTAAAAGCTGCCCGGGGCCACCCTCGCTTCGTCCTCAGTGCGCGGCGATCTCGCCCGCCCCCCACCAGTAGATGCAGGTGAAGAGGAAGAGCCAGACCACGTCGACGAAATGCCAGTACCACGCGGCCGCCTCCAGGCCGAAGTGATGCGTCGGCGTGAAATGGCCGGCCTTCGCGCGGAACAGGCAGACCGTCAGGAACAGCGTGCCGATGATCACGTGGAAGCCGTGGAAGCCGGTCGCCATGTAGAAGACCGAGGAGTAGATCTGCCCGTCGCCGAAGGAGAAGCTGGCGGTCGCGTACTCGTAGGCCTGCAGAGAGGTGAAGGTGATGCCCAAGAGCACGGTCACCGTCAGCCCCTGTACGCAGCCCCTCTGATCGCCCTCGCGCAGCGCATGGTGCGCCCAGGTGACCGTGCAGCCCGAAAGCAGCAGGATCATCGTGTTGAGGAAGGGCACGTCGAAGGGGTCGAAGGTCAGCGTGCCCCTGGGCGGCCACTCGCCGCCGGTCACCTCCACGCGCGTCGCCTGGATCGCCTCGCCGGAGAACAGCGCCGGATCGAAGTAGGCCCAGAAGAAGGCGACGAAGAACATCACCTCGGAGGTGATGAAGAGCAGCATGCCGTAGCGCAGGCCGAGCTGCACCATCGGCGTGTGCAGGTGCCTGAAGGTGGCCTCCCGGATCACGTCGCGCCACCAGACGAACATGGTGCCCAGCACCAAGACGACGCCCAGGATCACCACCCAGTCGTTGAGCCCGTGCATGGCCATGACGCCGCCCGCGGTCAGCACGCCGGCGGCGATCGCGCCGACCAGCGGCCAGGGGCTGGGATCGACCAGGTGGTAGGGCTGCTTGATCTTCGGAGTCTCTGCCATGGCCGATCCCTCTCAGCGAAGCTCGGTGGTGCGCCGCGCGGCGCCTTGATCGTCGTCGCCTTCTTCCTCCGGTGCGGCGAAGAAGGTGTAGGAAAGCGTGATGGTGTGGACGCCGTCCATCTCCGGATCGGCCAGCATGGCCGGGTCGACGAAGAAGGAGACGCCCATGTCGACGGCGGCGCCGGGCTCGAGCCGCTGCTCGTCGAAGCAGAAGCACTGCACCTTGTTGAAGTACTGCCCGGCCTGCAGCGGCGTCACGTTGAAGGTGGCCACGCCCGCGGTCGCGACCTTTGCCAGGTTGCGCGCCTGGTAGAACACCAGGCCCTGCTCGCCGACCTTGAGCTTCACCTGCCGCACCTCGGGCTGGAAGGCCCAGGGCAGGCCGGGATGCACGTTGGCGTCGAGGCGCACGACGATCTCGCGGTCGCTGATCGCCGCCGGCGCGCTCGCCGAGACCTGCGTCGTGCCGCCGTAGCCGGTCAGCTGGCAGAACAGGCGATAGAGCGGCACCGCGGCGAAGGCCAGCGCGACCATGCCGCAGGCAACCGCGGCCAGGACCAGCGCGATGCGAGCGTTCTTCTGCCGCCGCATGGGCTAGAGCCCGCCCAGCTTGTAGAGGGTGACGAAGAAGACCAGCACGACGAAGGCGACCAGCGCCGCCAGCAGCGCCAGGTTGCGCGCGCGCCGGTCGCGATCCGCCATCACGCGGGACCTCCGAGCAGGCCCGGCGCGCGGTCGACGATCAGCAGCGCGAAGAGGAGGAAGAGGTAGAGGATCGAGAAGGCGAAGCTCTGCTTGGCGCGTCGCTCGCCGAGGTCGCGCTGCAGCACGACGGCGAAGGCGAGGAAGGCAAGGCCCAGCAGCAAAGAAGCGCCGAGGTAGAGCCAGCCGGCCAGCCCCAGGATCGCCGGCAGCGGCGCCACCGGCAGCAGGATCGCGGCATAGAGCAGGATCTGGCGGCGCGTCGCGCGGTCGCCGGCCACCACCGGCAGCATCGGCACGCCGGCGCGCGCGTAGTCGCCGGCCCGGTAGAGCGCCAGCGCCCAGAAGTGCGGCGGCGTCCAGAGGAAGATCAACGCGAAGAGCACCAGCGGCTCGAGGTCGACCGTGCCGGTGACCGCGGCCCAGCCGATCACCGGCGGGAAGGCGCCCGCGGCCCCGCCGATGACGATGTTCTGCGGCGTGCGGCGCTTCAGCCAGACGGTGTAGACGAAGACGTAGAAGGCGTTGGCCAGCGCCAGCAGGGCCGCGGCGGTCCAGTTCACCGCCAGGGCCATCACCATGACCGAGAAGAGCGAGAGCACGACACCGAAGGCCAGCGCCTCGGCGGGCTCGATCAGCCCGCGGACGATCGGCCGGCCGGCGGTGCGCGACATGACCGCGTCGATGTCGCGGTCGTACCACATGTTGATCGCCCCGGCGGCGCCGGCGCCGACCGCGATGCAGAGCACCGCGACCGCCGCGGCCAGCGGGTGGATCGCGCCCGGCGCGACGACGAGCCCGGCAAGCCCCGTGAAGACCACCAGGCTCATCACCCTGGGCTTCAGCAGCGCCAGCCAGTCCTGCGGCCGCCCGCCGGCCGCCGCCTCGGAACGGACGGCGGCAATGTCGATGACCCGGGAGCTCACCTCGCTAGGGTCCGGCGCCTCAGTGCGCCGCCTCCGGCTTGATCTCGGGCAGCTCTTCGTAGGTGTGGTGCGGCGGCGGCGAGGAGAGCGTCCACTCGAGCGTGGTGGCGCCTTCGCCCCAGTAGTTGGCGGCGACGCGGCGGCCCGCCACCAGCGTGTAGATCATCACGCAGACGAAGAAGAGCGTGGAGGCATAGGAGATGTAGGCGCCGATCGAGGAGACCAGGTTCCAGCCGGCGTGTGCGTCGATGTAGTCGGGATAGCGCCGCGGCATGCCCTGCAGCCCGAGGAAGTGCTGCGGGAAGAAGGTCAGGTTGACGCCGATGAAGGTGGTCCAGAAGTGCAGCCTGCCGGCCCACTCGGGGTACTGCCGGCCGCTCATCTTCCCGATCCAGTAGTAGATGCCGCAGAAGATGGCGAAGACGGCGCCCAGGCTCAGCACGTAGTGGAAGTGCGCCACCACGTAGTAGGTGTCGTGCAGGATGAAGTCCATGCCGGCATTGGCCAGCACCACGCCGGTGACGCCGCCGACGGTGAACAGGAAGATGAAGCCGATCGCCCACAGCATCGGCGTGTCGAAGCGCAGCGAACCGCCCCACATGGTGGCGATCCACGAGAAGATCTTGATGCCGGTCGGCACCGCGATGATCATCGTGGCGAAGGTGAAGTAGAGCCGCGTGTCGACGTCGAGGCCCACGGTGAACATGTGGTGCGCCCAGACGATGAAGCCGATGAAGCCGATCGCGACCATGGCATAGGCCATGCCGAGATAGCCGAACACCGGCTTGCGCGAGAAGGTCGCCACGACGTGGCTGATGATGCCGAACCCCGGCACGATCATGATGTAGACCTCGGGGTGGCCGAAGAACCAGAAGAGGTGCTGGAATAGGATCGGGTCGCCGCCGCCGGCCGGGTTGAAGAACGACGTGCCGAAGTTGCGGTCGGTCAGCAGCATGGTGATGGCGCCGGCCAGCACCGGCACCGCCAAGAGCAGCAGGAAGGCGGTCACCAGCATCGCCCAGATGAAGAGCGGCATGCGGTGCAGCGTCATGCCGGGCGCCCGCATGTTGAAGATCGTGGTGATGAAGTTGATCGCGCCCATGATCGACGAGGCGCCCGCCAGGTGCAGCGAGAAGATCGCCATGTCGACCGATGGCCCGCTGTGCAGCAGCTTGGAGGAGAGCGGCGGGTAGACCGTCCAGCCGGTGCCGGCGCCGGTGTCGATCACGGCGGAGAGCGCCAGCAGCAGGAAGGCCGGCACCAGCAGCCAGAAGGAGATGTTGTTCATCC
The DNA here is from genome assembly GCA_035281685.1 of Kiloniellales bacterium. Taxonomy (GTDB): domain Bacteria; phylum Pseudomonadota; class Alphaproteobacteria; order Kiloniellales; family JACOMY01; genus DATEDK01. Next base: position 8,226 of record DATEDK010000135.1, read on the forward strand.
GCGGGAAGGCCATGTCGGGCGAGCCGATCATCAGCGGGATGAACCAGTTGCCGAAACCGCCGATCAGCGCGGGCATGACCACGAAGAACACCATGATCAGGCCGTGCGCGGTGATGAACACGTTCCAGAGCTGGCCGTTCGGCGCGCCCGAGGCGTCGGTCAGGTACTGGATGCCCGGCTCCTGCAGCTCCATGCGCATCATCACGGAGACCGCGCCGCCGATCAGGCCGGCGATCACCGCGAAGAGCAGGTAGAGCGTGCCGATGTCCTTGTGGTTCGTGGAGCAGAACCAGCGGACGAAGAACCCGGGCTTGTGGTCGTGGTGGTAGGCGTGCGCGTGGTCGTGCTGCGCGTGCGCGTCGCGATGGGCGGGGGTACCGTGCTGGACCGCGTCAGACATCTCGCACTCTCTCCTGCGTCGTTCGCCTAGGGCGCGACCTGTTCTTTCCTATTGCCCCGCCGCCACGCTCACCGGCGCGGGCGCGGAAACCGGCTCGTTGGAGCCGTATTGGGCCTTCGCTTCGGCGACCCACTGCTCGAACTCCGCCGGCGAGACGACCTTGATGGCAAGCGGCATGAAGGCATGGCCGACGCCGCAGAGCTCGGAGCACTGGCCGTAGAAGATGTGGTTCTCGTACTTGGCGGGGATCTCGGCCCAGGTCTCGTTGAGGCGACCCGGCACGGCGTCGATCTTCACGCCCCAGGCCGGCATGGCGAAGGCGTGCAGCGTGTCGTTGGAGGTGACGATGAAGCGGATCTTCGTGCCGGAAGGGATCACGGCCAGGGCGTCGGTCGCGAGGTTGCGCGGCTCGCCCGGCTTCAGGTCCTCCGCCGGGATCATGTTGGCGGTGAAGGAGAAGTTGCCGTGATCGGGATACTCGTAGGTCCAGTTCCAGGTATTCCCGTAGATCTTCACGTTCATCTGCGCGTCCCGGCTGTCGTGCGTGAGGTAGAGCAGATCGAACGACGGGAAGGCGATGGCCACGAGGATGGCGACCGGCACGGCGGTCCAGATCACCTCGATCAGCGTATTGTGCACGGTGCGCGAGGGCACCGGATTGCGCTTCTCGCGGAAGCGCACCATCACGTAGATCAGCAGGCCCAGGACGAAGATGACGATGGCGATGATGATGTAGAGCAGCAGGTCGTGGAAGCGGTGCATGTCCTCGGCCACGGGCGTGGCCGCTTCCTGCAGGCCCAGGCCCCAGTTGACCGCGTCGATCGCCAGCGCGCTCTGCGCGCCGGGCAGGCCCAGGCCCGCCACGAGCGCCAGAACCGCGATCCAAAGCCTCGTCATCATTGCCCCTTCGCTCTTTCCCGACCCCGCGCGTCATGCGACGCCCGCGCGTCCGTCGTCCCGCGCCCGATGCCGCGGGACCCTAGTGCAAAGCCCGGCCTGCCTCAAGTCGCGCCGGCAGCGGGACTATAGCGCCCGGCCCGGCGCGAAACCTGAGCGACCGGTCGCCGCAGCACGCCCTTGCCTCTCCCTCGACGAAGGCCACCTATACTGCTGAAAGAACGCGATGCCCGCCGCCCCTCGGCAGGGCTGACGGAGGATCGCCATGACGCAGACCACGCTCTCCCACCTCGCCACGACGGAGCGACTGTTCTTCGACCAGGCGGGCCTCGACGACAAGCGCGTGGCCGACCTGGTTCGACGGGGCCTCGCGGGCGCCGACGACGGCGAGCTCTTCCTCGAGTACCGGCAGAGCGAAGGCCTGGTCTTCGACGACGGCCGGATCAAGACCGCGGCCTTCGACACCTCGCAGGGCTTCGGCCTCAGGGCGGTGGCGGGCGAGGCGGCGGGCTACGCCCACGCGAGCGAGCTCTCCGAGGCCGCGATCGGCCGGGCCGCCGACGCCGTGGCGGCGGTCAGCCGGGGCTATGCGGGCAGCTTCGCCGCCCCGCCGCAGGGCACCAACCGCATCCTCTACACCGACGACAGCCCGATCCTGGCCGTGCCCTTCGAGCAGAAGGTCAAGCTCCTGGCCGAGATCGATGCCTACGCCCGCGCCAAGGACCCGCGCGTGCGCCAGGTCAGCGTCTCGCTCAGCGGCGAGTGGCAGGCGGTGCTGATCGTCCGCCCGGACGGCGAGAAGCGGGCCGACGTGCGGCCGCTGATCCGCATGCAGGTCAGCCTGATCGTGGGCGAGGGCGACCGCCAGGAAAGCGCCAGCCACGGCGCGGGCGGGCGCATCGGGCTTGCCAGCCTGATCGATCCGGCGCGCTGGCGGCGGCTGGTCGACGACACGCTCCGCCACGCGCTGGTCAACCTGAAGGCCGAGGACGCGCCGGCGGGCGAGATGCCGGTGGTGCTGGGCCCCGGCTGGCCCGGCATCCTGCTGCACGAGGCGGTGGGCCACGGGCTGGAGGGCGACTTCAACCGCAAGGGCACCTCGGTCTTCACCGGCAAGATCGGAGAGCGCGTCGCCTCGCCCGGCGTCACCGTGGTCGACGACGGCACGCTGGCCGACCGGCGCGGCAGCCTCACCATCGACGACGAGGGCACGCCCACCAGCCGCACCGTGCTGATCGAGGACGGCATCCTCACCGGCTACATGCAGGACCGGCAGAACGCGCGCCTGATGGGCGTGCGGCCGACCGGCAACGGACGCCGGCAGTCCTTCGCGCACAGCCCCATGCCGCGCATGACCAACACCATCATGCTGGCCGGTCACCACGACCCGAAGGAGATCATCGCCAGCGTCGACAAGGGGCTCTACGCCGTCTCCTTCGGCGGCGGCCAGGTCGACATCGTGTCCGGCAAGTTCGTCTTCTCCTGCACCGAGGCCTACCGCATCGAAGGCGGCCGGGTCGGCGCGCCGGTCAAGGGCGCCACCCTGATCGGCACCGGCCACGAGGTCATGCAGCGCATCTCGATGATCGGCAACGACCTCAAGCTCGATCCCGGCGTCGGCACCTGCGGCAAGGACGGCCAGGGCGTGCCGGTCGGCGTCGGCCAGCCGACGCTGAAGATCGACCGCATCACCGTCGGCGGGACGCAGGCGTGAGGCGCCGGCCGTGACTCGCCTCGCGGCCGCCGTCGCGGCGGCCCTCTTGAGCTTCGCGACACCGGCCGAGGCGGAGGACGCGGCCGACCTCGCCGCCGCCTACCTGCGCGGCGCCCAGCTCGAGAATGGCCTGTTCCGCTACGAGTACGACTTCCTGGCCGGCGCGTGGTCGAAGAAGGACAACATCGTGCGCCAGGCCGGCGCCGCCTTCGGCCTCGCGATCTACCACCGGCAGCGGCCGCACGAGCCGACCCGGCAGGCGGTCGAGCGGGCGCTGACCGCGTTGGCCGCGCTGTCGCTCTCCTACGGCGGCGGCCTGCTGGTCTCCGACGACGGCAGCCTGCAGCGCGCGAAGGCGGGCGCCACCGCGCTGGCGCTCGCCGCAGCACTGCTGGCCGACATCGACAGTGCCCCGATCGAAGGATGGCGCGACGGCCTCCTGGCGCTGCAGCGCGAGGACGGCCGCTTCCGGCAATCCCCGGTGAACCACGAGGCGAGCGGCTACTACGACGGCGAGAGCTGGCTCGCGCTCGCCTTGCTGGCGGCCAAGCACGGCGACGGGGCGTCGACCCAGGCCCTGGCGCTGACCGATGCGGCGATGATGGACGGCTACGGCGGCGCCGCCGACGTCACGTTCTATCACTGGGGTCAGCTCGCCGCCGCGACCCGCTACGGTGCGACGCTCGACCCCAGCTTCATCGACTTCGCCGCCGCGCAGACCGAGAGCTTCCTCGACAAGACGCGCCCGAAGGTTTCGACCAACAGCAACAGCTGCTACTCGCTGGAGGGGCTGGCTGCCGCCTACGCCATGGTGGTGAACGATCCCCGTCTTGGAGCGCTGGCTGACCGGATCGGCGAACGCATCCGCCTGGAGCTGGCGCACAACCTGACGATCCAGGTGCAACCCGGCCAGACCAGCCTTTCGCTGCGCGACGGTGCGGAGCTGGTGGCGGGGGAGCTGCCGGACTTCGCCGGTGCCTTTCTCAACGGCCGCCTGCGCCCGCAGGCGCGCATCGACGCCACGCAGCACTGCCTGGCGGCGCTGCTGCAGCTTTCCGCCCTGGATTTCCGGCTGGAGTAGCGCGAAGTCCACTGAGGTCGGCGCAGCAAGCGAAAGGGGCTCCGCGGAAACCATCACCGATCCATGACTCCCCGGAAGCCGCGCAGCGGCTATCCGGGGCCCATGGAATGGGATGAGCGGAATGCCGGTCTCCGCGCGGCGCGACGATGGGCCCCGGATAAGCGCTTCGCGCTTTCCGGGGGGTCATTCTTGAGAAGGATGTGAATACCGCGACCTGTTTCACCTTGACTGGGCAATGCCTCGGCGCCCGGCCTCAGCCGTTGTCGTCGTCGTCATCGTCATCATCGTCGTCGTCGTCGTCATCGTCATCGTCGTCGTCGTCATCGTCGTCGTCATCGCCGCCGCCCGAGGGGTCGCCACCGTCGGCATTGCCGCCGGGGCCGGGAGCCACGGTCCGCTCGCCCGGGCACCAGGGGCTCACCGGATAGCTGGCGGTGCACTTGCGCTGCTCATCCACCGCGCCAGCAGGCGTGGACCAGAGCGCCGCGGCCAGCGCGACGACGGAAAGGCCGGCCAGCAGGACGTTACGCGAGTTGCGCATCGGCAGCGACCTCCCCAACCCCTTGATCGGATGAGCCTAGGCACGGCCGTTCGGCCGCTGGCAAGGGCCCAAAATTCAACCCGTTGGGCAATCAGGCGGCAGCGATCGCCTCGATCTCGACGACGAAGTCCCGGTGCACGAGGCCAGCGACGA
>DATEDK010000136.1:0-5869 GCA_035281685.1 Kiloniellales bacterium
CCGAAGCCCTGTCCGTTGCTGGCGCGCGGCGAACGGGGCGATCCCTCGCTGCCGAGCCTCGGTGAGAACATCGATATCCGCACGGACGTCCCGCGCTACCGTGTCTTTCGCGACGGCAAGCTGGCGGGGGAAGCCACCGACATCGCGGACCTGTGGCGCCCCGACTTCGTCACCTTCGTGGTGGGCTGCTCCTTCTCCTTCGAGGAAGCGCTCGCGGCCGACGGGCTCGCCCTTCGCCATGTCGCCCTCGGACGCAACGTGCCGATGTATCGAACGTCGATCGCCACGGCGCCGGCAGGACGGTTCCACGGCCCGATGGTGGTCTCCATGCGGCCCTTCAGGCCGGCGGATGCGATCCGCGCCATCCAGGTGACCTCGCGCTACCCGCAGGTCCACGGCGCACCGATCCACTTCGGCGATCCCGCCGCGATCGGGATCGCCGACATCGGCCGTCCCGATTTCGGCGATGCCGTGCCGATCGAGCCCGGCGAGGTTCCGGTGTTCTGGGCCTGCGGGGTGACACCGCAGATCGCGATCGAGGCGGCGCGGCCGGACCTCTGCGTCACCCACGCGCCCGGCCACATGCTGGTGACCGACGTGCCGAACAGCCGCCTGGCGGTCATCTGAAGCCCCGGGGTCAGCGCGCCGCCGAGCCCCTGGGCTTCCCGGAACGGGCGGGGTGCGTCGCTGCGCGCTTCGACGTGTTCAGGCCCACCGCGGCGCGGATCAGCGCCTTCAGCGCTCTCTCATCGATCCTGTCGCCCTCGCGGATGTCGATCGCCCGCCGGGTGTTGCCTTCGAGGCTGGCATTGAAGAGCCCGGAGGGGTCCGGCAAGGCCGCGCCCTTGGCGAAGGTGAGCTTCACGACGGACTTGTAGGTTTCGCCGGTGCAGAGGATGCCGTCGTGCTCCCACACCGGCACCCCGCGCCACTTCCAGGTCTCGACGACGTCGGGATCGGCCGCCTTGATGAGCGCGCGCACCCGGGCAAGGGTCTCGCCCCGCCAATCGCCGAGCTCCGCGATCTTCGCGTCGATCAGCTGAGAGGGAGAGGCTCCCCTTCCTTCCTGCGTGCTTTTCATGGCCTTTCTCACATGCGTTCGCCCGGGATCTCGCTCGCCTGCTTCACCCAGGCGGCAAGCTGCGCCTCGTCGATCTCGTCGTCCTCGTGGATATCCAGGTAGCGGACGTACCTGGACTTGGACTCGCCGGGCGGAACGGGATCCAGCATGGCGCCACGGAAGAAAGCCAGCTTGACGTACTTGGTGAAGCAGTGGATGCCGAGGAACCAGCCCTGGCCCTCGACGCCGTAGAACGGCGAGTTCCACTTGACCGCCTTGGTCACGCCGGGGACCGTGCGTTCGACCAGCGCGTCGACGCGGCGTCCGATCGCTCGCTTCCAGCCCGGCATGGCCGCGATGTAGGCCTGCACCGGTGCGTCGCCGTAGCCCTTCGCGATCTGCGGGTTGCCGCCCGACAGGAGCCTGGGCTTCCCGGCACCCGGCTTGGCGGCGGCCTTCTTCGCGGCCTTCGCCGGCCGCCTGGTGCTTTTCTTCGCCCGGGTGGAGGTCTTCCGGCGCGCAGTCCTGGGCATGGGCGCGTCCCCTTCGGCAGAGTGCACGGCGGTTATAGCAGAACAGGCATCTGGCGCCGCTGCGCTTTAGGCCGTCAGTGCTCGGCCTCAGATCGTGGTAGAAAGCAACGCGGCGGAGGTCGCGGTCGCACGACCGCGTGACCGGGGGTCGGAGCCTTGCTTTATCTGCTCGTGCACGTGGCGGCGATCGTCGCGGTGATGGTGCGCATCGTGCTGCGGCCCCACCGCGTGCCGGCCGCGCGCATTGCCTGGATCGCGGTGGTCTGCGCGCTCCCGGTGCTCGGGATCGTTGCCTATCTGCTGCTGGGCGAGGTGCGGCTGGGCCCGCTGCGCAAGCGGCGCCTGGCCCGCGCGCTGGCCGCCCTGCCCCGCCCGCGGCCCGGCGCCGACGACGAGACCGCGCTGCCCCTGCAGGCGCTGCCCGAGCGCGTCCGTCCGCTCTTCACGCTGGGCCACACGATCAACGGCTTCCGGCCGCAGAGCGGCAACCGCGCTCAGCTGCTGCCGGGATCGGATGAGACGATCGACGCCCTGGTCGCCGACATCGATGCCGCGCGCGACCATGTGCACCTGCTCTTCTACATCTGGCTGCCCGACAGCAACGGGCTGAAGGTGGCCGCGGCGATGCGCCGGGCCGCGGCGCGCGGGGTCGCCTGCCGTGCGCTCGCCGACTACGTCGGTTCGCGGCTGATGATCAAGAGCGAGCACTGGCGGGCGATGCAGGCCGCCGGCGTGCGCGCCGTTCCGGCCTTGCCCCGCCGCTTCCTGTCGCGCATCGACCTGCGCAACCACCGCAAGATCGTGGTAATCGACGACCGCATCACCTACTGCGGCAGCCAGAACTGCGCCGATCCCGCCTTCACCATCAAGGCGCGCTACGCACCCTGGGTCGACGCCATGGCGCGCTTCGAGGGGCCGGTGGCGCGGCAGAACCAATACCTCTTCCTCTCCGACTGGTCGGCTCATGTCGACGAGCAGCTGGGCGAGCTGCTCGAGCGACCGGTGACCCCAACATCGGGCGCCAGCGTGGTGGCGCAGGCGATCGGCACCGGCCCCACCGTGCGCGCCCTTGCCATGCCGGAGACTTTCGAGACGCTGATCTATGCCGCGCGGAGCGAGCTGGTGATCACGACGCCCTACTACGTGCCGAACGAATCGCTGCAGACCGCGCTCTGCAACTGCGCGCGACGCGGCGTCGCCACCACGCTGGTCTTCCCGGCGCGCAACGACAACTGGATCGTCGGCGCAGCCAGCCGCAGCTACTACGCCGACCTGCTGGAAGCCGGCGCCAGGATCTTCGAGTATCCGGACGGCCTGTTGCACGCGAAGACCCTGACGCTGGACGGCGACGTCACCCTGATCGGCTCGGCCAACCTCGACCGCCGCAGCTTCGACCTGAACTTCGAGAACAACCTGCTGGTCTGGGACCAGGCGCTGACCCAGGCGGTGCGCGCGCGGCAGGAGAGCTACATCGCCCGCTCGCGCGCCGTCAGCGCGCAGCAGGTCGAAGCCTGGCCGTGGCATCGGCGCCTGCTGAACAACGCCGTGGCCATGCTGGGACCGGTGATCTGAACGGCTAGGCCCTTCGAGCAGCCTGCTCCAGGTACTCGGCCAGGCGCTCCAGCGTCTGCCGGCCGCCCTCGACGGCGCCGTACTTCTCGGCGACGAAGTCGCGCTCGGCCTTGCTCGGAAACTCGGCCGCGAGGGTGATCTCGGTTTGCCCGCCCTTCTCGACGAAGGTGACCGTCGTGACGAACACCACGTCCTTGGTCGCCCCGTCGGTGCCTTCGTGCCGGTAGACCAGGCGCTCCGGCTCAGCGACTTCCACGAAGGTGACCTTGTTGCCGTAGTCGGTGCCGTCGGGGCCGTGCATGACGAAGAGCCAGGTGCCGCCGGGTCTGAGGTCCATCGATTTGGTGGTCGTCGAGAAGCCGCGCGGACCCCACCAGTGCGTGATGTGCTTGGGATCGGTCCAGACCTGCCAGACCAGGGGCCGCGGGGCGTCGAGCAGCCGGACGTTGATGATCTGGCGGCCGGCGAGGGACTCCTCATGGCGACGGATGTTCTGCATCGTTTCTCACTCACTGCTTGAGGGAAGGGCGAAGGAAGTCTTCGAGGCGGTCGAGGATTGACCGGCAGCCCTTGGCGGCGCCGCAGCGGGGTCGTCGCAGGCCGGTTTCCGTTCTGAAACTATCTCACGGTAGATGCCCGAGGCCGTGCAGACGGGCCCGTCGAGGCTGCGCACCGCGATGCGATATCCGCCGCCATCCTGCAGGCCGGAACGCTCGCAGGTGGGCCGCTGAAGGCTCGCCCGCTGCGACCGGCCCTCGATCGTCCGGGGGTCGGTCCAGGCCCGCCGGACCCTCGCCGGCGGCGCCGGAAGAACCAGGCTGACCAGGAGCGGCAGGACGCTCTGCACGGCGCTTTCTCAGCCGTCGCCATGCTCGACTCCCTTGGCTTGGAGGTCCTTCAGATAGGCTTCCAGGCGGTCCAGCCGGCCCTCCCAGAGCGCGCGCTGGTGTGCGATCCATTCCTCAGCCGAGATCAATGCCTTAGGAACAATCCGGCAGGTGCGCACGCGGCCCGCTTTCCGCGTCTTGATGAGCCCGCTCTCCTCCAGCACCTGGAGGTGCTGCACCACCGAGGGAAGCGACATGCGGAAGGGCTTGGCGATCTCGCTGACGGTTGCAGGGCCCCGGCTCAGGCGCTGGATCACCGCGCGCCGGGTCGGGTCCGAGAGAGCCCGGTAGATGCGATCGAGAGCGGTAGATTGGTTAGGCATGTACCTAACTAACTTGCCGGGCCCGCGGAAGGCAAGCGAAAACTTAAGAAACTTACTAACTATCCAGCGACCCCGGGAGCGACTGAGGGAGGCTTTCTACCGCCTGCTGTCAGCACATTAGGTGATGGCCGGCGCAGGGGCCGCCATGACAGCATCGCAGCGTGGTCGGACTGTGGGGGGAAAGCCGTATGTGGTCGACCGTGATCCTGGGACTGGCCGGGCTGGTGCTCGCCTGTACCCTCTTCGCCGCGCAGGCCTCCTGGACTCGCTCGCTCTGCGCCGCCGCGCTCGCCGTGGGGGTGGCGGCGCTGGTGGCCGGCCTGCTGCAGCCGGTCTGGGTCGTCGTGCTGTGGCTTGGCGCCCTCTTGGCGGTCAACGGGGTTGGTCTCCTGCGGGGCGCTCTCGACCGCATCAGCCTGAAGCTGGACGAGCGCGAGTCCACCCTCCTGCGCGGCCCCTTCTCCGGCGTGCCGGCGAAGGCTTTCCGCCGGCTGCTGGACGCCGGCCGCTGGCACTCCATCCCGCCCGGCACCCCGGTCACCATCGAGGGCGAGCCGGTCGACGACCTGATGGTGCTCGGCCAGGGCGCGGCACGGGTCGAGGTCAGCGGCCGCCAGGTCGCGACGCTGAAGCCCGGCGCCTTCATCGGCGAGATGAGCCTGCTGACACAGGGCAACGCCACGGCCACGGTCACGCCGGTCGAGGCCTGCTGGCTGTTCAGCATTCCCAAGCGCGACCTCGTGCACCTCTGCGAGCAGGACCATCAGCTCGACGCCGCGCTCCACACGGTGTTGAGCCGCGACCTCGTTCGGAAGCTGATCGCACTGCGCCAGCGCACGCAGCCGGTCATGGCCTGAGGCCGAAGCGCTCTTTCTTTTCTCGTCATCCCGGACGCAATGCAGCGCGCAGCGATGCACTGCTGATCCGGGAGATTTTCTTGAAACGAATGGCGTCCCGGATCAGCGCAGCAGCACTGCGTGCTGCAGCGCATCCGGGATGACGAGCTTCAAGAGCTCAAGGATCCTTGGCTAAGACCTGAGGATTTTAGGCCGCGCCGCGCAGCGGTTTGGGCGAAGCTTCGCGCCGCAGCCCATCGACCGCTCGATCGAAAAGTCTCTCCAGCTCGACCACCGCCTCGGCATCCGGGGGTGCCCCGGCGCGCGCCTTCTCCTCCATCGAGCGCGCAGCCGCGGCCAGTGCCAGGGCTCCCAGGGAAGCCGCGCCGCCGGCGAGCGCATGGATGAGACCGGCGAGGGCCTGCACGTCGTCGCCGTAGACCGCTGCCTTCAGCGCGACCAGGCGGGCGCGCCCCTCCTCCGCGAAGAGCTGCAGCAGGTCGCGCAGGCCGTCGGGATCGAGCTTCGCCAGCTCGTGCAGCACGCTGAGATCGAGCTCCGGATGCCCCACGGCCGAGGCCGCCTCGCCGGCGGGCGGCGCTTCGGCCGTCTGCGCGGCGCGCTCGCGCGAGCGATCGGCGGCGCGCTTGGCCAGCCA
>DATEDK010000137.1:0-3475 GCA_035281685.1 Kiloniellales bacterium
CCTCGAGGCTGTAGAACAAGCTCTCGACGCAGTAGAGCGCCACGCCGAGGAACATCATGACCGAGAGCGCCTGCGCAAACCCGAAGCGCAGCTCGGGGGCGGCGAAGATGCCGCGGTAAAGCAGCCAGCCGTGCACGGCCAGGGGAGCGAGCATCGCCGCTCGCTCCCAAGGCTTGATGCCGCCCCGGGTATGCATGCGCCAGCGCGTGTTCCAGAAATGCCACGCCAGCCCCAGGTACATGGCCGAGGCAACGGCGTGAATTACAATGTCCGGCACTTCCCCAGTGTAACCCAGCCGATGCTCGACAACCTCACCGCGCGGCTCGCCACGATCGTCAAGCACGTGCGCGGCGAGGCGCGCCTCACCGAGAAGAACATCCAGGACGCGCTGCGCGAAGTGCGCGTGGCGCTGCTCGAGGCCGACGTTGCGCTGCCGGTGGTCAAGGACTTCATCGCCGGCGTCAGGGACAAGGCGGTGGGCCAGGAGGTGCTGCGCTCGGTCACCCCCGGCCAGCAGGTCGTGAAAATCGTGCACGACCACCTGGTCGAGATGCTGGGCCAGGCGAGCGAGGGCCTCGATCTCAAGGCGCAGCCGCCGGTGCTGGTGATGCTGGTCGGCCTGCAGGGCTCCGGCAAGACGACGACCACGGCGAAGCTCGCCAAGCGCCTGGCCGAGCGCGAGCGCAAGAAGGTGCTGATGGCCTCGCTCGACGTGCGCCGCCCGGCGGCGCAGCAGCAGCTGGCCGTGCTGGGCCAGCAGGCGCAGGTCGCCACGCTCCCCATCGTCTTCGGCCAGATGCCGGTCGAGATCGCCCGCCGTGCCGCCGACACCGGCCGCAAGGAAGGCTACGACGTCGTCCTGCTGGATACCGCCGGGCGGCTGGCGATCGACGCGGAGCTGATGGCCGAGGTTGCAGCCGTGCGCGACGCGGTCAGGCCCAGCGAGACGCTGCTGGTCGCCGACTCCATGACCGGCCAGGACGCGGTCAACGTCGCGCGCGCCTTCAAGGAGCAGGTGGGGCTGACCGGCGTCATCTTGACCCGCGCCGACGGCGATGCGCGCGGCGGTGCCGCGCTCTCGATGCGCGCGGTCACCGGCACGCCGATCAAGCTGCTCGGCATCGGCGAGAAGCTCGATCAGCTCGAGGCCTTCCACCCCGACCGCGTCGCCGGCCGCATCCTCGGCATGGGCGATGTCGTCTCGCTGGTGGAGAAGGCCGCCGAGACCATCGAGCAGGCCGAAGCCGAGAAGCTGGCCAAGAAGCTGGCCAAGGGAAAGTTCGACCTGAATGATCTGCTGAGCCAGCTGAAGCAGCTGCAGAAGATGGGCGGGCTTTCCTCGATGATGGGCCTCCTGCCCGGCATCGGGAAGATCAAGCAGCAGATGAAGGACGCGAAGATCGACGACAAGCTGGTGAAGCGGCAGATCGCCGTGATCCAGTCGATGACGCCGCGGGAGCGCGCCTTCCCCGACATCATCAAGGCCAGCCGCAAGCAGCGCATCGCCAAGGGTGCCGGCGTCGACGTCGCCGACGTGAACAGGATCCTGAAGCAGCACCAGGAGGCCGGCCGCATGGTCAAGCAGCTGCAGAAGCTCGGCAAGAAGGGCTTGCTGCGCCAGGGCCTCGCCGGGCTGATGCCGCCGGGCGGCGGACTGCCGGGCGGCGGAGGCGGAGGCCTGCGCTGATGCTCTCGCACGTCACGCTCGGCAGCAACGACATGAGCCGCGCGCGCGCGTTCTACGACGCGGTCATGGGCACGCTCGGCTACCAGCGGCTTGCCGACTTCGGCGAGGAGGGCATGGGCTACGGACCGCCCGGCGACCCGAAGGACCGCATCGAGTTCTGGGTGCTGAAGCCTTTCAACCGCGAGCGCGCGACCGCCGGCAACGGCTGGCATGTCGCCTTCCTCGCGCCGACGCGCCAGGCGGTGCGCGACTTCCACGCCACGGCGCTGGCCGAGGGCGGCCGCGACGAGGGCGCGCCGGGACTGCGTCCCGACTATCACCCGAACTACTACGGCGCCTATGTGCGCGACCTCGACGGCAACAAGCTGCAGGCCGTCTGTCACAATCCCGAATAGCTGTACCTACAGGTATCCAAGAAGGAGTTGAGCGAATGTCCCTGCGTATCCGTATGGCCCGCGGCGGCGCCAAGAAGCGGCCGTTCTATCGCATCGTCGTCGCCGACTCGCGGAGCCCCCGCGACGGCCGCTTCATCGAGCGCATCGGCAGCTACGATCCCCTGCTGCCAGCCGGGCACGAGAACCGGGTGAAGATCGACCTGGAGAAGGCCAAGGCCTGGCTCGCCAAGGGCGCCCTGCCCTCCGACCGCGTCGGCCGCTTCCTTGCCGCGGCGAACGTCTACACACCGCCGGCCCGCCCGGAGCAGACCAAGCAGGCGCAGCCGAAGGCCAAGGCGCAGGAGCGCTCGAAGGAGCGCGCCGAGAAGGCCGCTGCCGCCCCGGCGCCCGCCGCCGAGACGCCGGCCGCCTCCTAGGGCCGGTCCTTGGCAGCGCGCGACCGCCTGGTGCTGCTGGGCGCGATCGCCTCGGTGCACGGCGTGCGCGGGCTGGTGAAGCTGAAGGCCTTCACCGAGCGCGAGGAGGACCTCGTCGCCTACGGCCCGCTGACCGACGCCAGGGGCGAGCGCCAGTTCCGCATCGAGCTGAAGGGCCGGACCGGCGGCCTGCTGCTCGCCGCCATCGAGGGGATCACCACCCGCGAGGCGGCCGAACGGCTGCGCGGCACCGAGCTCTACGTCGAGCGCGACGCGCTGCCGCCGGCCGGAGCGGAGTCCTGGTACCGGACCGACCTCGAGGGGCTGGCGGCGGTAACGGCGGCGGGCGAGGCGGTCGGCCGCGTCGAGCAGGTGCTGGACTACGGCGCCGGCGGTGTGCTGCAGATCCGCCGCACCGACGGCAGCGAGCTGCTGCTGCCGTTCAGCGATGCCTATGTGCCGACGGTGGACGTGGTCGGTGGCACGGTGACGGTGGTCGTGCCCGACGAGAGCCAAGAAACTGACCTCTCCCCTTCTCGGGAAAGGTCTGCGAAATAACTAACTAAACTGTCTTCCCGGCCGAAGCGAAGCGGAGAGCCGGGACCCATGGATGGGAATGCGCAGAACGCGGACGTCCCCGCACTGTCCGTCCCATGGGTCCCGGATAAGCGCTGCGCGCTTTCCGGGAATACAGCTAAATTCTCATGTTTCCGCAAAGAGATTCCCTCGGGAGAGGTGACCTAGCGAGGACCGCGCATGCATCCGACCTGGCAGAAGACTCCCTCCGGCAAGCTGCGGGCGCGGGGCCTCGGCCTGGCGCTCTCCGGCACGCCGGCGGCGAACAATGCGATCACCGACGTCGCCGGCGTGGAGGTCGGCTACGCGACGCTGATCGCGGGCGAGGGTGCCTTGAAGGTCGGCGAGGGCCCCGTGCGCACCGGCGTCACCGCGATCTTCCCGCGCGGCCGCGCGAAGGC
>DATEDK010000138.1:0-2830 GCA_035281685.1 Kiloniellales bacterium
CGTCGATAGCCGAGGCCGGCCGCCGCCGCAGGCTCCACAGCAGGGTGAGCGCCAGCACGGCCAGCAGGGCGAGGCTGACCGGCCGGTCGACGAAATGCCAGCCGTAGAGCGCCCGCGTCTGCGACAGCGAGGTCTCGATCAGCGGACCCAGCACGAAGCCGAGCAGGAAGGGCGGCCGTGGCCAGTTGCGCAGCAGGAGGAGCTGGCCCAGCAGCGCGAAGCCGAAAAGCAGCGCCAACCGGAAGCCGTCGAGCGCCTCGGTCGCCAGCGCCATCACCGAGAACGCGAGCGCGGCCGGGATGATGAACTGGGTCTTGAAGTAGGCCATCGCGCCGAACAGCGGCACGAGCAGGAGCAGCAGCACGACGGCCAGCAGGTTGCTCGCCACCAGCGTCCAGAAGATCAGCCACAGCAGATCCTGATGGCGTTCCAGGAAGGTCGGCCCCACCGGCATGCCGAGCAGGAGGAAGCCGGTCAGCATGAGCGCCATCGAGGCACCGCCGGGAATGCCGAAGAACAGCGTCGGCGCCAGCGCGCCTCCTTCCTTCGAGTTGTTCGCGGTCTCCGGCGCGATGACCCCTTCAACCGCGCCCTCGCCGTAAGGCACCCGCGACTTCGTGCCCTGCGCCGCATGGCCGTAGGCGAGCCACGAGGCGACGTCGGCACCCAGTCCCGGCATGAAGCCGACGCCGGCGCCGAGCAGCGAGGTCCTGACGGTCAGCCCCCAGTGCCGGAAGGTGGCGAGCAGCCCGAGCGCGACCGAGCCGTAGCTGCAGTCGACCTCGGTCTGCGCGCTCTGCTGCAGCCGGCCGCCGCGCCGCAACAGCGCCAGCAGCTCCGGCACGGCGAAGAGGCCGGCGAAGATCACCGCGGGATTGATCCCTCTCCAGAGTTCGAGGCGACCGAAGGTGTAGCGCTCCGCGCCGCCGATCGGATCGAGGCCGACTGTCGCCACCAAGAGGCCTAGGGCGGCAACCGCCAGTCCCTTCAGCAGCGAGCGGCCGGAGAGCACGACCGAGGCGCAGAGGCCGAGCAGGCCGATCAGGAGGTACTCCGGCGCCCCCAGCGACAGCGCGATCGGTCTTGCCGCCGGCAGCAGTGCCACCAGCACCACGGCTCCGATGACGCCCCCCACGGCCGACGCGCTGAAGCTCGCGCCCAGCGCTTCACCGGCTTGACCCTTCTTGGTCATGGGGTAGCCGTCGATGACCGTGGCCGCATCGGCCCCGGTACCCGGGATGCCGAAGAGGATCGAGGGCAGCGAGCCGCCGGTGTGCACGACGGCGTGCATGGAGATCAGCAGGACCAGGCCTTCCGCCGGGGAGAGCGTCGGCAGGATCGGGAAGAGGAAGAGGATGCCGAGCCGACCGTTGAGGCCGGGCACCGCGCCCATCACCATCCCCAGCAGCAGGCCGCTCAGCAGCGACAGCAGCAGCGAGGTCTCGGCAAAGAGCGAGACGAGGGGCGCGAAGGCCAGTTGCCAATCCATCGCGGCCTCAGCAGCCGTCTTCGCGGCCCTCGGCCCGACTCTGCCCGCAGGTGATCGCTCGCTGCAGCGTCTCGTGCAGGCCGGCGCTGTCGGCGAAGAGCGCCTGGATGATGGCGGTGACCTCCGGGCCCCCGAGCGGCGCGATCTCCAGACCCAGGGCCTCTCCCTCCGCCAGGAAATCCGGATCTGCGGTCACCCGGGCAAAGGCGTCCTGCCACGCCGCGGCGATCTCCGGGGGAAGACCTGGCGGTGCCAATAGCAGGCGGCCGAGCTGCGCGTTGGCATCGATGAAGTCGACGAGGGGGCGGTGTTCAGCGGGCGCCACGTCGGCCAGCGCCGGCGCCAGCCCGAAGCGATCGGCGCCAAGTCCGCGACTGGTGAACAGCAGCAAATGCACGCCCGGCGACTCCAGCACGGCCTGCATCGACGTCGCCGAGCCGTTGGTCAGCAGCACCTCGCCGCGCAGGAGCGACAGGAACTTGCTCGATCCGTCGTAGCCGAGGATCGGTTGCATGTGCGTGCCCAGCATGGCGTTCATCAGCCAGATCTCGATCGTCGAGAAGCTGGTGGCGGAGATCCCGGAGATCGTCTGCGGGCCGTCGGCTGCCCGGAGCCCGGCAAGATCGCTGTAAGGTGCCGCCGGCCCGGCCACCAGCAGCCGGCTTGCGTCGGAGAGCTTGCCGATCCATGACGCGCCGACGAAGTCGAAGGCGGCATCGCCCCCCTCGATCAACTGGTCTGCCAGCAGGCCGCTGTGCACCATGGCGATCAGGTGGCCGTCGGGCTCGCCCGCGAAGAGCTGCTGCATTGTGAGCCGGCCGCCGCCCTCGGTGTTGTTGCGCACCACCACTTCGGTGCCGTCGCCCAGAGCGGCTTCCAGGTAGCGGGCGAAGAGGCGGGCGGCGATGTCGTAGCTGTCGCCGGGGTTGCCGGAGACCAGGAAGTCGACCGTGCTGCCGGCCAGGAGATTGCGCTCCGCCGCCGCTGCGCCGCCGGTCCCCACGAGAAGCGCAGCCGCCAGGAAAGCGGTCCTTCCGATGCGCGACACGAATCCCTCCACGCGATTTTTGGCCCCGGAGACGCCACCAAAGCGTCGCTGCTCGGAAATCGCAAGGCGGGAGTGCCCGCGCTCCTTGACCCATCCTTCGACACGCGGTCCTACGCACCGCTGCTCGGGACGAGGCCAGTGGGTTTCCAGACAAAACACGCAGCCCCATCCTGAGCAGGCCGCACAGCGGCCGTGTCGAAGGATCGGCCGAGGAGCACGGGAGTCGTTTCCGAGGGGCGGCCCTGCTAGTGCCGCGGGAGCCTCAGCCCTTCGGTGCCTCTGGCCGCTTTCGA
>DATEDK010000139.1:0-4414 GCA_035281685.1 Kiloniellales bacterium
AGTCGGCGCCGCGTTGAAGATCGCAAGGTCGCCGCCGGCCATGAAGGCGCGGCCCTTGCCGCGGAGCACGACGCAGCGCAGCCCCTCGTCTTGCGACAGCGCCCGGGCGTGGTCGCGCAGCGCGGTCGCCAGCGCCGCATCGATGGCGTTCAGCTGCTGCGGCCGGTTGAAGGTGAGGAAGGCGATGGCGCCCTGCCGTTCCAGCAGGACCGGCTCTGCGTTGGTCATCCTTTGCTGCTCCCCTCGCTCGTCGATACCTGGGGCGGCAGTTTGGATGCCGCCGGGATCGCCCGGTCAAGCGCGGCGACGACGCGGGTAAGCGTCAGAACGAGAACGAAAGGCCGACGGCGAAGGCCACGGCCTCGAAGTCCTGCTGGCCGATGCCGTCGTAGGTGACCGAAACGCCGGCGGCCGCACCCTGCTTCCAGGCGACGCGAAGGCCGACCTCGGTCGCCCCGCGCAGGTTCTCCTCAGCGGCGACCTCGCCATCCAGGGTGAGCTCGCCGGCGCGCTTGAAATCCCAAAGCAATTGCGGATTGGCGTAGGGCAGGAGAAGGGTGTCGCCCCAGAGGATCGGATAGGCGAACCGCGGCTTCAGGGAGAAGCGTCCGAGAGACAGCTGCTGCGCGCCGACGGCGACGCTGTCGAGACCATCGGACACCTCGTAGCTGTCCTGCCGCTCGTTCAGGTAGGCGAGCGAGATCTCCGGGGTCACCTGCAGCGATGCGATCCTCCAGGTGCCGGAAAGCGCGCCTCGCAGAAGCCAACGCTCGCTGCCGAAGTCGCCGGAAAAAGGTTCTGCCGCGCCGCCTATGGCCATGCGCGTTTTGTTGGTCGAGCGGCCCCAGGCTGCCCGCAGGTCGAGCTGGAGGCCGCCGCCGAGTCGCATCGAGGCATAGGGCCCGACCATCCAGCCGGTGCCGGACACCCTGCTGTCCTGCGCCGGCGATGTCTCCTCGGTCCAGTCGATCTGCGCCATCACGCCGATCAGCATGGCTTCGGTGAGGCACCAGTCCGCACCGCCATGGACGATGCCGAAGGAGCCCCTCCGTTCGCCGTTGGCTGCCGTGCTCTTGTAGAGCGAGAACTGGCCCTCTGCCCAAAGGTCGAAGGTGCCGGCGGTCGACCGCCCGGGACTGCCGCCGCCACCCCGTCCGATCTTCCCGCCGGGCTCGCCGAGAGCGGCGAGGTCGGACGTCCACCGTTGCAGCCCTCTGAGGCTGGCGGCGAAGCGGCCCTCGAGGGTGTTGACCGTCGCCCTCCCGTCCAGCGCCAAGCCCCAGGGAGAGAGGCGATTGCTCAGCCGATGATGCGTGGGTTCGAGCGTGAGGATTCTGTCCATGCGGTGGAAGAGGAAGCTGCGCGTGCTGTCGACGAAGCTGTCGTGCACCTGGCTCTCGTTCACGTCCGATTCCTCGAACACGACGACGGCGCGCTGCGCCAGCGTCACCCCCTCTTCGGCGACCCTTGCCGTCACGGTCACCGTCACCGTCTCGGCCACGGCGCTGGTCAGCTCGAATTGATAGGTGCCCGGCATCTCCGTCTCGCGCAGGCTGCCGGGCATGGCGCTCCCGCTCAGGCTGACCGAAAGATCGCCGTTGCCCAGTCCGCTGACCGCGTTGCCCTGCGCATCGATAAGGGTCACCGTCACCGTCGAGGCATCGAGACCGTCGGCCCGATGGGGGCTCGTCGCGGATACGGTCGAGCCGAGGTGATGCGGAGCTCCAGCCTCGAAAACGATGCTAGGTTCTTCCTCCAGCTCCACGCCGCCGGCCGTGACCGATACCGTGATCGTCTCGGCCACGATGTCGGTCACCTGGAAGGTATAGGTTCCCGCCGGGCCGGTTTCGCTCACACTGCCGCAGACCGCGCTTCCGCTCACGACGATGGCAAAGTCCCCGTTCCCCAGTCCGGCCACCGCATTGTTCGCGTGGTCGAACAAGACCACCGTCACGGTCGAGGCATCGACGCCGTCCGCGATGTGCGCCGGCGAAGCCGTGACGGTCGATCGCAAGTTCGCGTGCGCAGCGCCGGCAAGACCAACAAAGACAAGAAGCGCCGCGAAGACGCCCAGCCTCGCCGCGCGCCATAGCGACGGCCGAAGCAGCAGGTGCAAGCCGAGCATATCGATCCCCAATGGGCTCCGACGGGCGGCGCGTCGGCCGCTCCGCGCGAGAGCCTCTCCCCGATGACCGCCAACGGACCTCAATCGACGAGGCCGCGCGGTCCTTCACCTGGCGTCGAAACGAGTTCCCATCCCGATGGACGCCTGCTCAAAGCAAGGTCAGGAGTTGGCCCGCTGCCGCCCCGCGCCAGTTCTCTGCGCTGACTTGGCGATCTGCTGCCGCTGCGCCGGTCGCGCGCCGCGGCTGCGGGCTCCATTCAATCCGCTTCGGATTGTCCAACGACTTTTGACGAATCTGCGCGCGTCGAGCAATAGAGAATAGTGAGTAAAATCAATGATTTGATTGCGTTATGGCAAATCCGTTCGGCGCGCGCCACTGGCACGCGGCAAAGGCGGCGTGGAGGGCGGCCGGCAGCGGCGCCTCGGCCACGACCGGAGGCTTGCCGCCATAGAGCGGGATGGCGAGCCGCTGGGCGTGCAGGTGCAGCGGCTGGCCGCGGCTCTCTTGGCTCTTCGGCCCGTAGAGCGGGTCGCCCAGGATCGGGCAGCCGAGCTCGGCCAGGTGCACGCGGATCTGGTGCGTGCGTCCGGTGAGGGGCCGGCAGGCGATCCACGTCAGTCCCGGCCCGCGACCCAGCACCTGCCACTCCGTCGAGGCCGGCTGGCCGCCGGGAGCCGCCACCATCTTCCAGCCGCGCACGGCGTTGAGCTTGGCAAGAGGCAGGTCGATGCGGCCGCTGTCCTCGGCGGGACCGCCGATGACGACGGCCCAGTAGGTCTTCTCCACCTTGCCCTCGGCGAAGAGCGCGTTCAGGCGGCGCAGCGCCTTGGGGTGGCGGCCTAGCGCGAGGCAGCCGGAGGTGTCGCGGTCCAGGCGATGGGCGAGCTGCGGCCTCGCCGGCAGGCCGAAGCGCAGCTGGTCGAGATAGTCCTCCAGCGTCGCGCCGCCCTTCGGGCCGGCGTGCACCGGCAGGCCCGCCGGCTTGTCGACGATCAGCAGCAGGCCATCGCGATAGAGCAGCCGGGCCGCGAGGTCGAGCGCGGGCTTCTCCGGCGCGGCCTTCGGCCGGCGGCGCGGCGGTGGACGCTTGGCTTTGCGTGCTCCGAGCATGGCCAGCACATAGCATGGCCTTGCGGGCCTGGCTGCCCTCGGCCATCTACGGCGGCCATGGCGCTGCCGATCGACCCTTTGCTGCCCGAGATCGTCGGGATACTGCGGCAGCGCAATGCGCTGGTGCTGGTCGCGCCGCCGGGTGCGGGCAAGACGACGCGTGTGCCGCTGGCGCTGGCCGAGGCCTTCGAGGGCCGCGTGCTCGTGCTCGAACCCCGGCGCCTCGCGGCCAAGCTCGCGGCCCGGCACATGGCTTCGAGCCTGGGCGAGGCGGTCGGCGGACGCGTCGGCTACCGCGTCCGGCTCGATAGCAAAGTAGGGCCGAAGACGCAGGTCGAGCTGCTGACCGATGGTCTCTATCTGCGCCGCCTGCAGAGCGATCCGGCGCTCGACGGGGTCGCCTGCGTCGTCTTCGACGAATTTCACGAGCGCGGTCTCGAAAGCGATCTCGCCCTGGCCTTGACGCTGGAGGCGCAGGCGCTCAATCCGGCCCTGCGCGTGCTGGTCATGTCCGCCACCCTCGCCGCCGAGCCGGTCGCGAGGTTGCTGGGCGACGCACCGACGTTGCGGAGCGAAGGACGGAGTTTCCCCGTCGACATCCGCTGGGGCGGCAGCGTGCCGCGCGAGCGCCTGGAGGAGGCGGTGGCGGCCACCGTGCGCCGCGCATTGGCGGAGGAGGAGGGGAGCATCCTCGTCTTCCTGCCCGGCGCGCGGGAGATCCGCCGCACGGCCGCGTTGCTGGAGGCCCTGCCGGCCGGAATCGAGGTGGCTCCGCTCGCGGGCGAGCTCGCCGGTCCGGAGCAGGAGGCGGCGCTGGCACCCGCGCCGCCCGGCCGCCGCAAGGTCGTGCTCTCGACCGCGATCGCCGAGACCAGCCTCACGATCGAAGGTATCCGCATCGTCGTCGATGCCGGCTGGGCGCGGCTGCCGCGCTTCGATCCGCGCTCGGCGATGACGCGCCTCGAAACCCTGCCGGCGAGCCAGGCAACGGCTACGCAGCGCGCCGGGCGCGCCGGCCGCCTGGCACCGGGTGTCTGCTATCGTCTCTGGGGCGAGGCGGAACATCGGGCCCGGCAGCCCTTCGCGCCGCCCGAGATCCTGGCCGCAGACTTGGCGCCGCTCGCCCTCGAGCTGGCGCTCTGGGGAGCGGGGGAGGGCCTCGCCCTTCTCGATCCGCC
>DATEDK010000140.1:0-7236 GCA_035281685.1 Kiloniellales bacterium
CGGCGCCCAGCGCATGCAGCGCAGCCGACTCGGCGATGACCTGCGGCCAGAGCTGTGCTGCGCCAAGCAGAGCGAGGCCGACCGGGATCCAAAGGTAGGCGAGGTGCAGGATCGCGACCAGCGGCTCGCCGAAGGTCGACCAGCCGCGCCAGAGCGAGAGCCGCAGCAGCTGCGCCGTGGCGGCGGCCAGCAGGATCGGCCCGGCGACCAGCGGCTGCTCCGCCAGCCAGAGCGCGAGGCCGCCGGCGCTGAGGCCGAGACTCGCGGCATCCAGCGTCAGGCTGCTGCGAGGCAGCGCGCTTGCACCGCGCCGCTTCAGCCAGTTGTGCGTGAAGCTCGGCACGATGCGCCCGCCGATCAGGCTGACCAGCAGGATCGCCAGAGCCAGCATGGCCAAGGTCGCCCGGCGCATCGTCATCCACTCATCGGTGAGGGCACCGATGGCAAAGGTCGTGTCAGCGATCAGGACCAGCGCGAGTGCCGTCACGACCGGCAGGTTGCGCCGGTTGCCGGAGAGCAGGATCTCGCGAGCGACCGTGGCCAGCAGCAGGCCCCAGAAGGCGAGCTCGATCCCGCCGGCCAAGGCCGGCACCCAGGTGCCCGGAAGCGGCCACAGCAGGCGCGGCAGCAGCCAGAGCGAGGCCAGCAGCCCCAGACGCGCTCCAGCCACGGGAAGACGGCCTGTCCAGTTCGGCACCGCGGTCAGCAGAAAGCCCGCAATGGCCGCACCGATCGCGCCGAACAGCATCTCGTGTGCGTGCCAGGCGAGGGGATCCAGCCTGGACTGCCAGTCCAACCAGCCCATGAGCACGGCGGTCCAGATTGCGATGACCACCAGCGAATAGGCTGCGGTCGCGAGAAAGAAGGGCCGGAAGCCGCGCGCCAGGAGGCGGCTTCCGGTCCGATTGAGGGTCGTCGCGACCACGCACATCGCTTCAGTGGCCCGCGCTCGTGAGCACGGCGTCGCCGGTGTCGAAGACCTCCGGGTTGGCATCGCCCATCACCGTGATGGCCGCGGCCAGGCCCCGCTCCATGCGCGACAGCGCATGGTCGACCATGACGTAGCGGCCCGGCACCTCGAAGGAGATCTCGGCCACGGTCGCGCCGCCGGGGGGCACCGTCACGGTCTGCACGTCCGTCGCCGGCGGGCTGGTGAGCGATCCGTCATGGTAGGCGCGATCGAGGATCTCGCCGATCACGTGGAAGCTCGAAGCCTTGTTGGGCCCGCCGACGCCGAAGAAGATGCGCAGCGTCTCTCCGGTCTCGGCGAGGATCGCGCCGTCCTCCATCAGGCCATGCGCTGCGCCGTTGAAGACGTAGTACTCCGGCGTCTCGTTCAGCAGCTTCTGATAGTCGGTGTAGACCAGTCCCGGCGTGCCGAAGCCGTCTTCGGTGTAGAGCTCGCCCTGCATGACATAGATCTCCCGGTCGACCGGCGGCAGGCCCTCGGGCGGCTCGACCAGGATGAGGCCGTACATCCCGGCCTGGATGTGGTCGGCAACCATGTGCGTGGCGCAGTGGTAGACATAGAGACCGGGGTTCAGCGCTTTGAAGGTGAAGCTGGTCTCCTGCCCCGGTTCGGTCTGCGTGGCGACGGCGCCGCCGCCGGGGCCGGTGACGGCATGGAAATCGACGGAGTGCAGCATGAGGCTGTCTTCGCTGTTCTTCAGCGTCACCTCGACCGTGTCGCCGGCGCGCACGCGCACGAAGGGCCCGGGAACCTGGCCATTGAAGGTCCAGTAGCGGAAGACCGTGCCATCGGCCAGCTTCGCCTCGCGCTCGACGGTCTCGAGCTCCACCTTCACGATGGCCGGTTCGCGCCGCGCGATCGGGCCAGGCAGGTCCGTCGGATCGCGGACGATCGTCGCGAGCGCGTCGAGCTCCGCCGCGGGATAGGGATCGGCAGCCTGCACCGGCTGCGCCGCGAGGGCCAAACTCATGGCTAGCGCGCTGGCGGCGGCGATCAGGGAACTGCGGGTAGTCATCACGGTGCTCCTTCTTCTGGCTGCCGGCCCCTTGCCGGCCTCTCCAATGTGGTTCGCCTTGCCGACGGCGATTTGCGTAGGCTCAAATCCAGGGAAGATTGTCGAAGGCGACTTGCGCCGCACCATCATGGACACCTCCGCCCGCATCAGCGTCCTGCAGCGCGTACCGCTCTTCGCCGGCCTGCCGGCCGAAGCGCTCGGCCGGATCGCCGGCACCGCGCTCGAGGTTCGTGTGGCAAAGAACGACAGCCCCTTCCGTCAAGGCGATCCCGCCACGCACGGGCATGTGGTGGGCTGGGGCCGCATCCGCCTCGACCAGGCGACGGCAGACGGCCAGAACGTCGTGCTGCGCTACATGGGACCGGGCGACATGCTGGGCACCGTGGCGGTGCTGCGCGGCATTCCCTACCCGGCCACGGCGGTGGCGGTGGAGGACTCCCTGCTGCTGGCCTGGAGCGCGCCGCGGCTTTCCGAGCTCTTCAACGCCTATCCCGCTCTCGCGCTGAATGCGATCCGGCTGGTCGGCACCCGCCTGGAGGAACTGCAGCAGCGCCTGCAGGAGGTGGCGACGCAGCGGGTGGAGCGCCGGATCGCCGGCACGCTCTTGCGCCTCGTGCGCCAGGGCGGGCGGCGCGGCGAGCAGGGGATCGAGATTCCCTTCTCGATGAGTCGTCAGGATCTGGCCGAACTGACCGCCACCACCCTGCACACGGTGAGCCGCACCCTGTCGGCCTGGGAGCAGCAAGGCATCATCTCGGCGCGGCGCTCCAGCCATCTTGTGATCCTGCAGCCGCATCGCCTGGTGGCGATTGCGGAGGAAGCCTAGGCCGCGCGCGGCGCTTCTTTTGCGCCAGCACAAATCCTGCCGCGCCGCTTGCGTCAGCATGGCGGCGATCGTCGGCTGCGCGGGAGGTCTCGATGGAAGAGAGCATTCTCAACCTGACGGTGAGCGAGGTGCTGGCGCGCTGGCCGGCCAGCGTGAGTTTCTTCACCGGGCGAAAGATGGCCTGTCCCGGCTGTGCGATGGCGCCGTTCATGTCCCTGCGCGAGGCGGCGCGCGAGTACGGTCAGGATCCGGTCGGTCTGGCGGCGGATCTGATCGACGCCATGGAGCGCGCTGCCGCCGGCTGAACGCGCCGGAGGCGTTCCTTGTCAGCCCTGGAGGCCTGTGGCATAGGACGCGCCGCTCGCCCTCCCTGGGAACCCAGCAACCCATGCGCCGACGTGTACGCAAGGCCATCTTCCCCGTTGGCGGCCTCGGCACCCGCTTCCTTCCCGCGACCAAGGCGCTGCCGAAGGAAATGCTGCCTGTGGTCGACAAGCCGCTGATCCAATACGCGGTCGACGAGGCGCGCGACGCCGGCATCGAGGAGCTGATCTTCGTCACCGGTCGCGGCAAGAGCGCGATCGAGGACCACTTCGACCACTCCTACGAGCTCGCCGACACGCTGCAGACGCGCGGCAAGAAGGAGGAGCTGGCGCTGGTCGCGGCAATGATGCCGAAGCCCGGTCACATCGCCTATACGCGGCAGATGGAGCCGCTCGGCCTCGGTCACGCCGTCTGGTGCGCGCGCAACCTGGTGGGCGAGGAGCCCTGCGCGGTGCTGCTCGCCGACGACCTGGTGCTGGCCGATCGGCCCTGCCTCTCGCAGATGCTGGACGTTTACGCCGAGGTAGGCGGCAACCTGGTCGCGGTGATGGACGTGCCGCGCGGCCAGACCGACCGCTACGGCATCCTCGACGTCGTGAGCGACGACGGGAAGCTGGCGGAGGCCAGGGGCCTGGTGGAGAAGCCCAAGCCCGACGTGGCTCCCTCGACGCTGTCGATCATCGGCCGCTACATCCTGCACCCCGAGGTCTTCAAGGAGCTGGACAAGCAGGAGAAGGGCGCGGGCGGCGAGATCCAGCTGACCGATGCCATGGCGCGCACCATCGGCCGCATCCCCTTCCACGGGCTGCGCTTCCAGGGTACGCGCTTCGACTGCGGCTCCAAGGCCGGCTTCCTCGAGGCCAACATCGCCTTCGCGCTGGCCCGCGACGACCTCAGGGCCGAGACGCAGGACATCATCAGTCGCTATGGCAAGGCCTGAGCGAGCATGAAGATCGCGATGATCGGTGCGGGCTACGTCGGACTGGTGTCCGGCGCCTGCTTCTCCGAGTTCGGCACGGAGGTGGTCTGCGTCGACAAGGACGCCGACAGGATCGAGCGCCTGAAGCGCGGCGAGATCCCGATCTACGAGCCGCAGCTCGACCAGCTCGTCGCCAACAACGTGAAGGACGGACGCCTCTCCTTCACGACCGACCTCAAGGGCGCGGTCGACGGCGCCGCGGCGATCTTCATCGCGGTCGGCACGCCCTCGCGGCGAGGCGACGGCCATGCCGACCTCACCTACGTCTACGCGGCGGCGCGCGAGATCGCCGAGTCGCTGACCGACTATGCCGTGGTGGTGACCAAGTCGACCGTCCCGGTCGGCACCGGCCGCGAGGTCGCGCGCATCGTCGCCGAGACCCGCCCCGACCTGAAACCGGGCGAGGGCTTCGACGTCGTCTCCAATCCCGAGTTCCTGCGCGAGGGCTCGGCGATCGAGGACTTCATGCGGCCGGACCGCGTCGTCCTCGGCGCGGAAAGCGAGCGGGCGCGCGAGGTGATGAAGCGGCTCTACCGCCCGCTCTACCTGATCGAGACGCCGATCGTGATGACCGGGATCGAGACCGCCGAGCTCATCAAGTACGCCGGCAACGCCTTTCTGGCGACCAAGATCACCTTCATCAACGAGGTGGCCGACCTCTGCGAGGCGGTCGGCGCCGACGTGCACGATGTCGCGCGCGGCATCGGGCTCGATGGTCGCATCGGCCGCAAGTTCCTGCACCCCGGCCCCGGTTACGGCGGCTCCTGCTTCCCGAAGGACACGCTCGCCTTCGTGCGCACGGCGGAGGAGGCGGGCACGAGAGTGCGCATCGTCGAGACCGTCGCCAAGGTCAACGAGGAGCGCAAGTCGCGCATGGCGGAGAAGGTGATCCGCCACTGCGGCGGCGTCGAGGGCAAGACGCTGGCGGTGCTCGGCCTCACCTTCAAGCAGAACACCGACGACATGCGCGAGTCGCCCTCGCTGGTGATCGTGCCGGCGCTGCAGCGGGCCGGCGCCACGATCCGCGCCTACGATCCCGAGGGCATGGGGGAGGCCAGGAAGCTCCTGGATGGCATCACCTTTTGCGACAACGCCGAGCAGGCCTTGCAGGGCGCCGACGCGCTGGTGATCGTGACCGAGTGGAATCAGTTCCGCGGCCTGGCGCTCGACAAGGTCAAGCAGCTGATGCGCCAGCCGGTGGTGATCGATCTGCGCAACATCTGGAACCCGGAGGAGATGGCGGCCGCCGGTTTCCACTACACCTCGATCGGCCGGCCGCGGAACAAGCGATGAAGGGGCACCGTTTCGATCCGACGATCCTGCGCGAATACGACATCCGCGGGATCGTGGGCCGGACGCTCTTCGCCGACGATGCCCGTGCGCTCGGCCGCGTGCTGGCGACGGTCTGCGAGCGGCGCGGTCTCAAGCGTCTCGCCGTCGGCTATGACGGCCGGCTCTCCTCGCCCGAACTGGAAGCCGCACTGGTCGAGGGCCTGACCGCGGGCGGCATCGACGTGCTCCGCATCGGCCGCGGTCCGACCCCGATGCTCTACTTCGCCGCCTACACCCAGCCGGTCGACGGCGGCGTGATGGTCACGGGCTCGCACAACCCGCCCGACTACAACGGCTTCAAGATCACGCTGGAGCAGCACTCTTTCTTTGGCGCCGCGATCCGCGAGCTCGGCGAGCTCGCCGCCGCTGGCGTTTTCTCGAGCGGCCGGGGCAAGGTCGAGACGGTCGACCTGCGCGCGGCCTATGTGCAGCGCCTGGCGCGGGACGCCAAGGGCGCCCGGGCCTTCCGCATCGGCTGGGACCCGGGCAACGGTGCCGCCGCCGAGGTGCTGCAGCAACTGGCGAAGCTGCTGCCGGGCGAGCATCACCTGATCAACGACACGATCGACGGCACCTTTCCCGCGCACCACCCCGACCCGACGGTCGAGAAGAACCTGGCGCAGCTGAAAGCGCTGGTGGCGGAGCAGCGCCTCGACTTCGGCGTCGCCTTCGACGGCGACGGCGACCGCATCGGCCTGATCGACGAGCAGGGCCGCGTGCTCTGGGGCGACCAGATGATGCTGCTGCTGGCCCGCCCGATCCTGGCGCGGCAGCCCGGCGCCACGATCATCGCCGACGTGAAGGCGAGCCGCGTGCTCTTCGACGGCGTCACCGCGATGGGCGGCCGGCCGCTGATGTGGAAGACCGGGCACAGCCACATCAAGGCCAAGCTGAAGGAGACCGGCGCGCCCTTCGCCGGCGAGATGAGCGCGCATCTCTTCTTCGCCGAGGGCTACTACGGCTACGACGACGCCCTCTATGCAGCGGTCCGCGTGATCGATGCGCTCTCGCGCGAGGGCTGCAGCCTCGGCGCCTTCCGCGACTCGCTGCCGGCCGTGGTGAACACGCCGGAGATCCGCTTTCCCTGCCCGGAGGAGAAGAAGCGCCCGGCGATCGAGGCGGTGGTGGCGCGGCTGAAGCGGGCGGGTGCCAGCTTCGTCGACATCGACGGCGTGCGCGTGACCACGCCGGAAGGCTGGTGGTTGCTGCGTGCCTCGAACACCCAGGACGTGCTGGTGGCCCGCTGCGAGGCGGCGGACGAGGCGGGCCTCGCGCGCCTCAAGGCGACGCTGGCGGAGACGATCAAGGCCGCCGGCCTGCCGGTGCCGGCGTTCTGAGCCAGCGGAGCGCGCGGCCGTCGATCGCGGCGAGGCTGAGCGCGATGACCGCGAAGCCGGCGAGCTCGGATAGGCCTGCGGGCTTGTCGAGGAACAGCACCTGCAGTGCCATGGTGCTGGGCGGAATCAGCAGGGTGACCAGCAAGAGGTTGGTGGCGCCGGCCAGCGCCAGGATCGCGAAGTAGAGCCGGTAGGCGATCGCGGTCGAGAGCAGGCCGAGGGCCGCCAGCGCGAGCCAGGTCTCGCCGTCCGGCATCGCCAAGGTCCAGGGCCGATCCACGAGAAGCGCGACCGGCGCCAGCAGCAGGCTGGAGCAAAGCACCTGGCCCGTCGCGGTCGAGAGCGGCGGCTCGCCGCTGAAGCGGCGGCCGTAGAGGCCCACCACCGCGTAGGAGAGGGCGGCGAGCAGCATGAGGAGGACGGGGCCGGCGGCGGAGCCGACGCCGCTCAAGC
>DATEDK010000141.1:0-6005 GCA_035281685.1 Kiloniellales bacterium
GGAAAGTCCTCGGCCACGCGGTGCCTCCCATGGTGATGCGCGATGCTAGGGCGGAGATGGCGCCAATCAAACCCTCTCAAACACATACACGTCACCCCGGACGCACCGCAGCGCGTAGCGGTGCGGTGCTGATCCGGGGCCGCTTGACCAGGGAAGGTCCCGGATCTGCGCAGCAGCACTGCGTGCTGCAGCGCGTCCGGGATGACGAGCAAAGGCTCGCCGGTTAGGCGTCTCAAAGATGCACTGCAATCTGAAATCGAAAGCCCGCGCGGCGGGACCCGTCTCTGCTTTACTTGAAGCAGCTTGCTGCGAGGCCCGCATGCGCGTCCTTGCCATTCTTCTCTTTCTGCTGCTGCCGGGCGCGCTCGCCGCCAGCGAAACGCCGGACTTCAGCCGCGGCCGGCTCTGGCGGATCGAGACGGCGGACGGCAAGGCCAGCTACCTCTTCGGCACCATGCACATCAGTCACCCCGCGGTGACGCAGCAGCTGCCCAAGGCGGTGCTCGACGCCTTCTCGGCCTCCCACATCCTCGCGCTCGAGGTCAATCTGCTGCGCACCGACGTCGAGGCCTGGGTCGACCCCATGGTCCTGCCGACGGGGCAGAGCCTGTCGAGCCTCGTGGGTGCCGAGCTCGCTCGGGAGGTCAAGCGCGCGCTCGCGCCGCTCGGCTTTCCGCCGCGCGGTGTGGAGCGCATGACGCCCTGGGCGGCCTCGATGTTCCTCGCCACCTCGATCGAGGAGAGCGTGCGCCAGAAGGTCGGCATGAAGCCGCTCGACCTCTATCTGCAGCTCGGCGCCGAGCGCGCCGGCATGCGGATCGTGGCGCTGGAGAGCCTGGACGACCACATGGCGGCCTTCACCGAAATGCCGGTCGAGCTGCAGGCCTCGATGCTGCGCGCCTCGCTCGCGACCCGCGGGCTCTTCGCGCTCGCCATGGAGGACATGCTGGCGCTCTATCTCGAGGGCGACCTCGACGGCCTCTACGCCTACTACGTGAAGACCGAATCGCCGAACGACCCGGTGTTCTTCGAGTACTTCAACGAGGCCATCCTCCTGAAGCGCAACCGCGGGATGGTCGAGTCCGCCAAGCCGCTGCTGGCCGAGGGAGGTGCCTTCATCGCCATCGGCGCCATGCACCTGGCCGGCCCGGACTCCATGCTGGAGCTCCTGTACCGGGACGGCTACCGCGTCACCCGCGCCGACTGAGGCTCGATGCCGGGCAAGGCAACCGCGAAGCTCATCGGCTTCCCCACGGCACCGCGCCGCACGTCGCGGAAGGCGACCATGCGCTTCGACTGCTCGTCCCACAGCGAGAAGCGCAACGCCCGGATTCCGGCCCAGAGCGACAGCATCGGTATCTGCCCTGCCTGGCTCGCGATCTCCTGGTGCGACCGCTCCAGCCGGTAGTTCGGAATGCGGTGGTTGAGATGATGCACGTGGTGGAAACCGATGTTGCCAGTGAACCATTGCAGGACGCGCGGCAGCCTGAAGTAGGTCGCGCCGTGCAGCGAAGCGGTGGCCGATTCCCAATCCGCGCGACCGTACCAGGCGACGCTTTCGCCGCGATGCTGCAACGAGAAGAGGCCGATGCCCACGATCGCCGCCAGGCTGATCACCGGGAGCTGCACCGCCAGCATGGCGTCGAAGCCGAAGATGAAGCCGAGCCCGACGAGGAGCGCCACCAGCGCCACGTTGGTGATGGCGACGTCGCGCCGTTCCCGGCGCCAGGACTTCGGTAGGTCCCTGGTCAGGCGATGGCCGAAGAGGAAGACGAACGGCGGCCGCAGCAGGTTCGCCACCCAGGGATTGCGCCCGATGCGGTAGCGGCGCTGACCACCGGGAGTCAGTGCCTGATACTCCGCGACGGTCAGGATGGTCGAATAGACGTCGACGTCTTCCTGCCTGCGGTCGAGGTGATTCCAGATCGTGTGGTGGCCTTTGTGCTGCCGCCGCCAGGCGCTGTAGGGCGTGTAGGTGAAGATGCTGCAGACCCAGCCCAGCGCATCCATCGCCCGGCGTGAACGGAAGAAGGAGGCATGGCCGCAGTCGTGCTGGATGATGAAGATGCGCACGAGGAAGCCGGCCGCCGGCACGGACAGCGCCAGGCTCAGCCAGAAGGACTCGGGGTAGAGCAGATACATCCCTGCCAGGCAGGCGAAGAAGCCGCCGAAGCTGGTGAGGATCTGCATGATGCTGCGCCAGAGGATCGGGCTTTGATGCGCGCCGACGATGCGTTTGAGGTCCCCGTACGGCCGGGGTGGCCGCGCGCGCTTGCGGGGAGCTGCCGCGACCGCCGTCGTCGGCGCCGGACCTGTACGACTCTCCGCCAAAGGAATCCTTCCCGGTCCAGCGGACCGCTGCGCTGCAGTGGGGAACGGCAACGAGCATGGGCGATAGATCACTGACCGCGCCACGCCTTCGACAGCCTTAGCACAGCCATCCGCCCGGCGACTATCCCCGAGGCGGACGGAGAATCGCACGGGACGGAATGCCAGTCCGGCGCTGCGTGCCACCCGGCGCTTTGCTAGAGTCGGGGCGTGCCTGCACTTCGCAAGC
This sequence comes from Kiloniellales bacterium, assembly GCA_035281685.1. Lineage (GTDB taxonomy): Bacteria > Pseudomonadota > Alphaproteobacteria > Kiloniellales > JACOMY01 > DATEDK01. The sequence goes on from DATEDK010000141.1 coordinate 2,558, forward strand.
CCGCCCTTACCGCTGCGCACGTCGAACGCGCCCGCCGGCCCATGCCGGAGCTGCCCATGCCCGCGGGCATGACGGCGATGACCGACGCCGATTACCGCGCGCTGCGCGACCGCCTGCTGGCGCGCCATCCGCCGGGCGAGGACCTGCTGATCTTCGCCTACGGCTCGCTGATCTGGAATCCGGCCTGCTCGGTCGCCGAGCAGGCGACGGCGTCGCTGACCGGCTGGCACCGCAGCTTCTGTTTCCGCATCACCCGCTACCGCGGCTGCGACGAGGTGCCGGGGCTGATGATGAGCCTGGACCGCGGCGGGTCCTGCAAGGGCGTGATCCAGCGCCTGCCGGCAGCCGAGGCGGGCGAGCGGCTGGAGCTGGTGCTGCGGCGCGAGCAGTTCTGGCTCCCCTCCTCGCACAAGCCGGTGTGGCTGACGGTGTCGAGCGGGGGCCGCAAGCTGCCGGCGATCGGCTACGTGATCGACCGCAAGGCCCGCAACTATGTGCCCGGCCTCAGTGAAGAGCAGAAGGCCGACATGATCGCGGCGGCGTGCGGCCATCGCGGGCCTTGTGCCGAGTACCTTTTGAACACGGTGGAGCACCTGGAAGCGCTCGGCATCCACGACCCCTATCTCTGGCGGCTGCAGGCCCTGGTCGCGGAGCGCATAGCGCGCGCTGGCTAGCGCTTGCCCAGTGTGTTCACCAGGAGCACGCCGCCCAGCACCGCAGCTCCGCCGGCGAGCGTGCTCCAGGCCGGTGTCTCGCCCGAGAGCGGCCAGGCGAGCAGCGTCGCCAGCGGCGCCACGAGATAGAGCGCGGTGCCGGCGCGCGCCGCGCCGAAGTGGCCGAGCGCGATGTTCCAGCAGAGCATCCCCACCGTCGTCGGCAAGAGACCGAGGAAAAGGATCCATCCGATCGTCGCCGGCGGCGCTGCCAGCGCCTGCTCCACTCCGCCCGGCAGCCAGGGCGAAAGGGCGAGCGCAGCGGCGATAAGCCCGATCGCGGTGATGGAGAGCGCGCCGTAGCGGCCGATCAGCGGGCGCTGCAGCACGAAGCCGGTGGCCGAGCAGCAGGCGGCGGCCAGCACCAGGATCGCGCCCGCGCCAAAGGAAATGCCGCCCGGCTGGTGGCTCGCGATCGCGCCCACTCCGCCCATGGCAATCAGCGCACCGAGCCAAGCCCAGCCGTTGAAGTGTTCCTTCAAAAGCAGGACTGCAAGTCCTGCCATCACCAGCGATTCGATCTTCACGAGGAAGCTGGCCGCCCCGGCGGAGACGGTCTGCGCGCCGAGGTTCAGGAAGATGCCGTAGCCGGCGGTGGCGATGAGGCCGCAGAGCGCGGCGAAGGCGATGTCGCGCGCCGGCATCCGCGGCGGGCGGCGGAAGGCGAGCCAGAGCAACGCCAAGAGCGCGCCGATGGCAAAGCGCAGCGAGGCCAGCGCCAACGGCTCGACCTCGCGCAGCGCAAGACGGATCGCCGGAAAGGCGGTCGCCCAGGTCAGGATCGTGGCGCCAAGCGCCAGCGCCGGCAGCAGCGCGGACGACGGGGCGGCGGAGGCGGGAGCGGCTGTGGTCATAGCCCTTCTTAGCGGCGGCCCCAATCTTGACATAGACGCACGATCGACGATGAGCTGTGCGTGTGGATCACAGCTCTCTGCCGCCGCTGGAAGCGCTGGAAGCGGTGCTGGCCGCCGAACGCGGCGGCTCCTTCACCGCCGCCGCCGAGCGCCTCGGCATCACGCACGGCGCGGTCAGCCGGCGCATCGCCGCCGTCGAGCAGTGGCACGGCACGCCGGTCTTCGAGCGGCACGGGCGCGGCGTGCGGCCGACGGTCGAGGGCCAGCGCCTGCTGTCCCTGATCGAGCGGGCGCTGGACATCATCGCCTCGGGAGCCGAAAGGCGCGGCCGGCGCGCGCCGGAGCCGGTGCGGCTATCGATCGTACCGTCCTTCGCCAGGCTCTGGCTGATCCCGCGCCTGGCGGCGCTGGAAGGCGACCCGCCCGACCTTCGGCTCGACCTGCAGATGGAGCAGCGCTTCGCCGACCTCTCGCAGGTCGATCTCGCGGTGCGCTACGGACGCGGGGGCTGGCGCGGCGTCGTGGCCGAGCCGCTCTTCGCCGAGACGCTGGTGCCGGTGGCGACACCGGCCTTGGCCGCCGCGCTCGGCCCGGCGCCGGCGCTGGCGTCGCTGCTGCGCCATCCGCTGATCCACGAGGCCTATGAGGATGTCTGGCAGCAGTGGCTGGCCGCGCACGGCGAAAGCTACCGTCCGCGGGCGATCGACCGGCGGCTGGAGGACCACGACGTCGTGCTGCTGGCGGCCGCCGCGGGCCACGGCATCGCCCTCCTGCGCCGTCCCTATGGCGAGGCCTTCGTGCGCGACGGACGGCTGGTGCCGCTCTATGCGGCGGGTCTGCCCAATCCGCAGTGCTTCCACCTGGTGATGCAGCCCGGGCACCTGCGGCCGGCGGTGGAGCGGCTGGTCGCAAGGTTGCGAAAGGCCGCAAGGACCCGAGCCGTGTAAGCTCGCGGCTCCGAGGCGATCACCAAGGGCAGGCGGCGTCATGCAAGGCATCAAGCAGGATCTCAGCAAGGGCGTTGCCTTTGTGCGCGGAAACTACGTGCCGATCGACGAAGCCAGCATCCCGATCCTCGACCTGGGCTTCACGCGCTCGGATGCGACCTATGACGTGGTGCACGTCTGGAACGGCCGCTTCTTCCGTCTGAACGAACATCTCGACCGCTTCGAGCGCAGCGTCGCCAAGGTTCGCATGACCCTGCCGGTGACCCGTGCGGCGCTGCGTGAAGTGCTGCGGGAGTGCGTGCGCCGCAGCGGCCTGCGCGACGCCTATGTCGAGATGATCTGCACGCGCGGGCGCCTGCCGCCCGGCTCGCGCGATCCGCGTCGGGCACAGAACTCGTTCTACGCCTTTGCCATTCCCTTCGTCTGGATTGCCGACCGGGAGAAGCAGAAGACGGGCCTTGCGCTGCGGATCAGCGCAGTGCCGCGCATCCACCCGGCGTCCGTCGACCCCACGGCGAAGAACTTCCACTGGTTCGACTTCACCCGCGGCCTGCTGGACGCCTTCGACAAGGCGGACGAGACCGCTGTCCTTACCGACGGCAGGGGCAACGTCGTCGAAGGCCCGGGCTTCAACATCTTCATCGTCAAGGACGGCAGGCTCGCCACGCCCGCCGCCGGGATGCTCGAAGGCATCACCCGCCGGACCATCATCGAGCTGGCGAGGGCCGCCGGCAGAGAGGCGGAGGAGCGCAGCGTCGGCGCGGACGAGGTTCGCCGGGCCGATGAGGTCTTTGCCACGAGCACGGCCGGCGGCGTCATGCCGATCACCCGCGTGGATGGCGTGCCGGTCGGCGACGGCAGGCCCGGCACGGTCACCCTCGACCTGCATGGGCGCTACTGGCAGGCGCACGCCGACCCCGCCTGGAGCGAAGCG
>DATEDK010000142.1:0-2622 GCA_035281685.1 Kiloniellales bacterium
GTGACGATGCCCTCGACCAGCGCCGGATCGACACCGATCTCGGCGTTGCGCTGGGCGACTACCGCCTCGCGCCTGGGCGCGTTCGACAGCAGCAGCACGCGCTTGCCGGCCTCCTGCAGACGGCGAAGCGTGTCGGGCACCCAGGCGAAGACCCGCTGGCCGTCGTGCACCACGCCCCAAAGATCGAGGATCAGCGCATCGAAGGAAGGGGCGAGGGCGGCGAGGCCGGGGAGGATCGCAGGCATGGGCGCCTGCTTTTGCCATAGGACTGGGCTACCGACCAACCGCCCCTCACCCTGTCCCTCTCCCCGCAAGCGGGGCGAGGGGACCCCTGGCCGACCGGCGGCGCTGCCGTCCCCTCGCCCCGCGAGAGCGGGGAGAGGGACAGGGTGAGGGGTGTCGGTCGGTTCAGCTATCGGTCAGCTTCGTCGCGAGCTTCGTCTTCAGCAGCTGCTCGGCGGTGAAGAAGTAGACCTGGCTCCAGGGCGTCTCGAGCGCGGGGATCCAGGCCTCGGCACTGATCCCCATCTCGACCAGGTGGTTGAGGCAGAGCGCGGCCAGCTGCTGTCCTTCGCCCAGGCCCGTCTGGCGGTCGCCCGCCGCCTGGGTTTCGTCGAGGTAGGCGCGGTGCACGCCGATCCAGGCGCGTGGCCCCGCCGCGCGCTCGACGCCGCCGGCATAGGCGAGCGGACAGGCCGAGGCGCAGAGCGCCTCGTCCGGCACCAGCGTCGCGATGCCGCGTTCGCGGAGGTAGCGGCCGAGCTCGATCGCCTCCAGCACGAGGCCGCCGGGGCTGTCGAAAACCACGACGTCGATCGCACGCTGGTTCAGCTCGTCGAAACGCTCGAAGGCATCGGCCGTGCCGCCGGAGAAGGTGCCCGAGGCAATGGCGTAGGTCGTGCCGTCCGGGCTCTCGACCAGCGTGAAGCCCATGGCGTCGTTGCTGGGCCCGGGCAGAGGACCGAGGCCGCCCGGCAGCTCCGGCGGCTCGCCCGTGCGCGTGCGCGGCCGCTCGGCCGGATCGAAGGGCCGGGCCTGATCGCCGTCCGAGGGACGCGGCTCGATGCGCACCTCGCCCGGACCCTCGGGCAGCTGCGGCAGCGTGGTGACGTCGCCCGGCAGCGGCCGGTTCGGATCGATCGCGGCGCTGCCGGCCACGCCCGCGGCGTCGAGCCCGATCAGCACGAAGGTGGTGAGCACGGTCGCCCGCGCGATCCAGGCGATGCCGGTCGCGCTGTCGCGCGGCAGCAGCCGGCGCATGGCTCAGGTTCCTTCGCCCAAGCGCGGGCGCCGGCCCGCGTCGAAAGCCAGCGTCACCTCCGCCTCGCCGAGCTTCGGCGCCGCGGCCGCCCTCTGCTCGGCTTCGGCTTCCTCGAGGCGCTTGCGGGCGCGCGCCCGCAGATCGTCGAGCCGCTCCTGCGCCGCCAGTGCCGCCGCCATGTCGCCCATGGTGACCTGCAGCACCTGGTCGCTGCCGCCCTCGCGCTCGCGAATCGCGCCCTGCACCACGATCAGGATCAGCACCAGGACACCGGGCAGGAGGTCGATCGCGATCGCACCGGCCCAGCTCGGGATGAACTCGCTGGCATAGCGCAGCACGGCCTCGGCGGCCGAGAGCGGCACGAAGCGGTAGGGCTCGACCTTCGGCCGCTCCAGGATCTCGTCGGCCGCCTGGGCCAGACGTTGGCTGGTGGTGACGATGGCCGCCTCGATCTCCTCGATGACGCCGGATTGCGCGACGCCGAGCGGCGAGGCGCCGCCCGAGGGCGCCGGCGCGATGAAGCTCTCGGCGAGGTCGACCGCGGCGCGCTTCACCGACTGCGCGAGCGAGGACTGCTGCAGGTCGGCGATGATGCCGACCAGCGCGACCGCCTCCTTGGCGAAGGTGACCGAGCGCTCCTGGATGTCGCCCGAGGCGCTGACGATCTCGCGCAGCGTGCCGAGCTTCTGGCCGCCCAGCGCGTAGAGCGCATCGACGGTCTCGCGGGAGTCGCGGATCTGCGTCGCCAGCGTGCGCAGCTCGGCCGACTTCTGCGCCAGCAGCTCGACCACGGTGCCTTGGCCGGACGTGCCGGTCAGCGCACCGGACTCGCGCTCCTTGTCGGAGAGCTGGCGGAAGCGCTCGGCCTCGCGCTCGAGGTCGGGCACCAGCGACTGGGCGGCGAGCGCATTCTCGTGCGCCTGCTCCAGGCGCCGCTGATACTCCTCGACGGTCAGCGCCAGGTGCTGCTCGACCGCGCCGGAGCCGGCGAGTGCCGCGGCATTCAGCCAGGACGACATCGCCATGATCGCCGCACAGCCGAGGATCATCGCGATCCAGAGCCCGCCGCGCGACCGCCCGCGACCCAAGAGCGGCATGAAGCGCAGCATGTAGGACCAGAAGACGAAGATGCCGACGGAGACCGCGACCGAATAGATGATCGCGCCGCCGACCGGCAGGATGCCGTCGCCGTCGAGCAGCCCGCGCACACCCATGTATGTCCAGTAGCCGCTGGCCGTGCACAGCACCGCCAGCCCGGCCGCCATGGTGCCCTCGAGCTGGGTCACCGACTGCCGCAATTCCTTGGCCATGCTCTTCCTGTTCCCTTCTAGGTTCGGAACAAAAGTCGGATGGCCCCCCAG
>DATEDK010000143.1:0-5554 GCA_035281685.1 Kiloniellales bacterium
GATCAAGAGCGCCGCGCCGACCAGCGCGTTCAGCACGATCATGATCACTGCGAACATGGTGTCGCGCGCCAGCGTGGGATCGGCATCGCCGCTCAACATGACTGCGGATATCAGCGAGACCTCGATCACGATCACCGAGAGCGTCAGGATCAGCGTGCCGAAGGGTTCGCCCAGACGCTCTGCCAAGCCGTCGGCGTGGCGCACGGCCGAACGCACGCACCAGAGCATCACGACGAAGAGCCAGAGGAACAGCAGCACCTGCACCCAGCCGCCGGCGCCGAACATGGCGTCGTGGGAGAGCTCGAAGACCGCGACGGTGGCATAGCCGGCGAGGAGCCCCGCCTCGCGCCGCAGCCTGCTGCCCCCCAGCTTCTCCCCCGTTGCCATGGATCGCCCCGCGCTCCAATCCCGCCCCAGCCTAGTCCCTCCGGCGTGGCGCCGGAACTCAGCCGAGCGCCAGGAAGATGAGCGAGAGGGTCACCAGCGACAGCACGGTCGAGACCAGGATCACCGAGGTCGCGCGCTGGATGTAGGTCTCGTAGCGCTGCGCCAGCACGAAGGTGAGCGCGCCGGTGGGCAGCGCCGCCAGGATCACCGCCGAGGCCGCCCAAACGGGATCGAGCGCCAGCAGGTGATAGGCGAGCACCCAGGTGACCAGCGGCTGGCCGATCAGCTTCAGCAGCGTCACCCAGAGCACCTCGGAGAGCCCGTGCCGCAGCCGCTTGCCGACCATGAAGAGGCCGATGGCGAAGAGCGCGGCAGGGCCGGCGGTGGCGCCCAGGAGGTCGCAGAAGGTGGCGACCGCCACCGGGATCTCCAGGCCCAGCGCCGAGGCGGCGATGCCGAGGCAGGGGGAGACGATCAGCGGCGAGCGGACGATGCCCATCGCTGCTTTGCGCAGGACGATCAGCGGGCCGGAGCCCGCATGCTGCGCCACCTCCAGGAGCACGGTGACCGTGCCGACGACGATCGCGCCGTTGATGATAGCGGTGATGATCGCGGGCAGCCGGCCGGCATCGCCGTAGGCGATGAAGAGGAGCGGGATGCCCATGTAGCCGGTATTGGCGAAGATCGCCGACATGGCGTGCAGCGACAGCTCACCAAGGGTCAGCTTGAAGAGCAGGCGCGCCGCCAGCACGGCGAGCGCGGCGACGACCAACACCCCGCCGCCGTAGGCGAGGATGAAGGGAACGTTCAGCACCTGGCCGGCCGGCACGCGCGCCATGGCGATGAAGAACAGCGCCGGCAATGCCACGTAGTAGACGAAGCCGTTCAGCGCCTGGCTCGAATCCTGCCCCAGGAGGCCGAACCGGCCGCTGAGGTAGCCGGCCGCCATGATGGCGAAGACCGGCAGGACGACGTTGATGACGGCGAGCATGGCGCCGGGACCATGGCGGCCAGGCGCTGCGCGGTCGAGCCCCCACCGCCAAACGACCAAATCCCCCTCCCTACCCTCCCCCGCTTTCGCGTCGCTTTCGCGGGAGAGGGGCGCTTCTGTTGAAGATCGCGCGGACAGCCCTCTCCCGCGAAGCGGTCGCGAAGCGGGGGAGAGTGGGAGTTGGGGGTTTTCGTCGGACCACGTTCGATTGGTTGCCCTTGACGCAGGCGGGCGGCTCCGTCACCCATGCCGACCTTCGATGGGAGCAGAGGTAGCCATGCTGACGCCGCACGCCGCGCTGATCTACGCCATGGTCATCGTCTCGGGCAGCGACCGCACGATGACCGACGAGGAGCTCGCGCTGATCGGCGACGAGGTCACCCACCTGCCGGTCTTCAGCGACTACAACAAGGACCAGCTGATCGCCGATGCGCGCGCCTGCGGCACGCTGGTGCGCCAGGACAACGGCTTCCGCAAGGCGCTCGACGCGATCGCCGCGGCCTTGCCGGCGCACCTGCGCGAGACCTGCTACCTGCTCGCCTGCGACGTGGCCGGCTCCTCGGCGCCGGTCGGGCCGGAGGAGGCGCGGGTGCTGCAGCTGCTGCGCCAGGCCCTGAAGCTCGACCGCCTGACGACCGTCGCGCTCGAGCGCGCCACCCGCGCGCGCTGGATGGCGCTGCACCCCTAGCGGGCGCGCAGCACCCGCTGCGGCCAGCCGTCGCCCTTGGCCGCCGCGGTGCGCCCGCCTAGCGTCGCGGGCGCCATGACCGCCGCGCCCCGCTCCGTCCTCATCTGGCTGATCGCCGTCGCCGCGATGATCTTCGCCATGGCGGTGATCGGCGCGATCACGCGGCTGACCGAGAGCGGGCTCTCGATCATGGAGTGGGCGCCGTTCACCGGCTGGATTCCGCCCTTCTCGGACGCCGAGTGGCAGCGGCTTTACGCTCTCTACAGGACGATCCCCGAAGCTGAGACGGAGCACGCCGGCATCACGCTCTCGGAGTTCAAGCAGATCTTCTGGTGGGAGTGGCTGCACCGCGTCTGGGGCCGCACGATCGGCCTCGTCTTCCTGCTGCCCTTCCTCTGGTTCCTCTGGCGTCGCCGGCTGCCGGACTGGCTGAAGACCCACGGCTGGATCCTGCTTGGCCTGGGTGCGCTGCAGGGGGCCGTCGGCTGGTTCATGGTGGCGAGCGGCTTCACCGAACGCGATGACGTCAGCCAGTACCGCCTTGTGCTGCACCTCGGCATGGCCCTCGGCATCTACGCCTACCTGCTCTGGCTGATCTTCCGGCTCGCCTGGCCGCGCCCGCCGCTCCCCGCGGGCGATCGCCCGCTGCGGGGCGGCACGATCCACGTGCTGGCGCTGCTCATCGTGGCGCTGGTCTCCGGCGGATTCGTCGCGGGGCTCAATGCCGGGCTCACCTACAACACCTACCCGCTGATGGATGGCGAACTGGTGCCCGAGGGCTACGCGATGCTCTCGCCCTGGATCGCCAACCTCTTTGAGAACGTCGCGGCGGTGCAGTTCAATCACCGCCTGCTGACGGCGCTGACCGCGCTCGGTGTCATCTATCTCTGGATCCGATCGCGCCAGAGCGATTGCCGCCGGCCCTTCGATCTCCTGCTGCTGGTCGTGGCCCTGCAGTTCGGCCTCGGCATCGCCACGCTGCTGACGGCGGTGCCGGTCTGGCTCGGCGCCCTGCACCAGGCCGGCGCGATCCTGCTCTTGACCCAGCTGCTTGCCGCCCTCTACCTGCTGGGTCATGGACGACAGGCACCAGCAAGACCCTGAGGAGCCGCTGCCGGTCTCCGTGCTGACCGGCTTCCTCGGCAGCGGCAAGACCACGCTGCTCTCGCACCTGCTGCGGGCGCCGGAGCTGAAGGACGCGGCCGTGCTGATCAACGAGTTCGGCGAGGTCGGGCTCGATCACCATCTGCTGCGCAAGCTCGACGAGACCACGGTGCTGCTCGACAGCGGCTGCCTCTGCTGCACGGTGCGCGACGACCTGGTGACGGCGCTGCGCGAGCTCTTCTGGAAGCGGCGCAACGGCGAGGTCCCGCGCTTCACGCGCATCGTCATCGAGACCACGGGGCTGGCCGATCCGGCGCCGATCATCCACACGCTGATGCGCGATCCGCTCTGCCAGCACGTCTATCGCCTCGACGGCGTGATCGCGACGGTCGATGCGGCGATCGGCGGCGACACGCTCGACCGCCACCCGGAGGCGGTGAAGCAGGCCGCGATGGCCGACCGCCTGGTGCTGACCAAGACCGATCTCGCCTCGGCCGAAGGTGTGACGGTCCTGCACCGGCGCCTGCGTGCGCTCAATCCGGCGGCACCGATCGTGGTCGCGCGCCAGGGCGTCACCGAGGTCGCGGCGCTGTTCGACGCCGGACTGTACGACCCGAAGACGAAGACGCTCGAGGTGCAGCGCTGGCTCAACGCCGAAGCCTATGCCGCGCACGAGGCCCACGGTCATGAGCATCGCCACGATCATGGGCACGACCATGACCATGAGCACGCAGCGCCCGACGTGAATCGCCACGACGATCACATCCACGCCTTCTGCCTCTTCTACGACAGGCCGCTGGTCTGGGAGCGCTTCGCCGCCTGGGTCGAGACCATCGTGCTGGCGCACGGACCGAATCTGCTGCGCATGAAGGGCCTGCTCAACGTCGCGGGCGAGGAGCGGCCGGTGGCGGTGCACGGCGTGCAGCATCTCTTCCATCCGCCCGTCCAGCTCGATGCTTGGCCCGATGCCGACCGCCGCTCGCGCATCGTGCTGATCGTGCGCGACGTCGAGCGCGCCTTCTTCGAGCGCACGCTCGCGAGCTTCAACGAAGGGCCGGAAGTCGCTGTCCCGGCCGAGGGAGCCTGATCCATGCAACTGTTCGGCCGTGATCTCTCGCCCTTCACGCGACGCGTCGGCATCTCCTTGAAGTTGCTCGACATTCCCTTTGAGTGGAGGCAGCTGGCGGTGGTCGCCGACCGCGACCGCATCCAGGCCGTCAACCCGATGACGCGCGTGCCGGCGCTGGTGGTGCAGGAGGACGAGCCGGCGCTGGTCGAGTCCTCGCAGATCCTCGCCTACATCGACTCGCTGGTCGAACCGGAGCGGCGGCTGACCCCGGCGTCGGGCGCGGCGCAGCGCCTGGTGCTGCGTCTCGTCGGCATGGGTACCGGTGCCATGGAAAAGGGGGTTTCGTCGTTCTACGAGCGCACGCGTCGGCCGAAGGAGTTCACCTACCAGTCCTGGGTCGAGCAATGCGACAGTCAGGTGCTCGATGCGCTGGGCGCGCTCGAAGAGGCGGCTGCCTCCGCAAAGCCCTGGCTCGCGGGCGAGCGCCTCACGCAGGCCGACGTCACCGCAGTCGTCGCCCTCGACTTCATCGACTTCACCGCGCCCTACCTTGGCGTGAAGGATCGCTTCCCCGGCCTTGCTGCGCTCGCGGCGCGGGCCTACGCGCTGCCGCCCTTCGCTGAGACCTCGCTGGAGAAGTACCGATGACCCTCAGCCTCGACCAGGCGCTGGCGATCCTCGCGGCTGCGCGCGCGGCGGCCAAGACGCGGAACGCCAAGCCGCTGGCCTATGCGGTCGTCGACGCCGGTGGCCACGTGCTGGCGCAGCAGCGCGAGGCGGCGGCCGGGCCGCTGCGCAGTTCGATCGCCGCCAACAAGGCCTGGGGCTGCCTGGCGCTGCGCATCTCCTCCGGGCGCCTCGCCCGCACCATCGAGGGCCATGCGAACTGGTGGATCGGCCTTTCCGGCACCGCCGGGGGCCGGCTCGTCCCGTCGCCCGGCGGGGTCTTCATCCGCGCCGCCGACGGCACGGTGCTGGGCGCGCTCGGCATCTCCGGCGAGGCCTCGAAGGTCGACGAGGAGATCGCCGTCGAGGCGATCGAGGCGGCCGGGCTGGTCGCCGACACCGAGGGCGATTAGGACGGATCGGCGCAGCACCAACGGAATTCTGCAAAAACCATCACCAATCCATGACTCCCGGGAAGCCGCGCAGCGGCTTTCCGGAGCCTACGGAAAGGGATGATCGGAACTCCGGTTTCCGAGTTCGGGCAACGGTGGGCCCCGGACAAGCGCTTCGCGCTTTCCGGGGAGTCATTTTTCGTTGTTGCTCGCAGAGGTCCCCATCGAGGGGAATGTTTGCATCGCTCCAAGAGTGA
>DATEDK010000144.1:0-2416 GCA_035281685.1 Kiloniellales bacterium
TGCGAGGCGAGCTGTTCTGGCAAATTGCCGAGGTGGTCCGCGAGGGTTTCGGGGGTTTTCTTGAACCTGACGAAAAGAAAGCCGCCCCAGCTGTCGCTCTCGATCTCGACCAAGCCGAAGTCATGCTTGTTGGATTTGTCGATCAGCGGCTTGCCGTCGGCATCGTCATAGTGGGGGGCGCCGAGCAGACCGCCGTCCAGCGCGTAGGTCCAGGCGTGATAAGGGCAGCGGAAGGCCTTGCAGTTGCCCGACCCTTCGGCGACGGTCGCGCCGCGGTGACGGCAGGTGTTGGCGAACACCCTGACCTGGTCGTCGTTGCCGCGCACGATCACCAGCTTGATGTTCATGTAGGTCAGGGCGTGGAAATCGCCCCGGTTCGGCACGATGTCGAGCCGCTCCAGATAGGTCCAGGCCGGCAGGAGGAGGCGCTCCATCTCAGCCCGGAAGAAGCGCTCGGAGGTGTAGCACCACAGCGGCAGTGCGCCGTGGCTCGCGCCGTCGCGGCGGACCGCTTCGTAATGGCGCGGATCGAGAATGTCCTCGGGCTCGGTGATGCCGTGGGCGGCATTCAGGCTGTGGAGCATCGGGTGGTCCTCTCCCAAGAATACGTCAGTTTCTGCCGGTGCCCCCGACCGTGGCAACATTCTATGCCGCTGCCTCCGAGGTCTTGTCAGCGGCCCTGTCGAAGGATCGGCCACGGGCACCCGCCTGACCTACAAGATCGTCAGCACCCGTTCCGGCGGGCGGCCGAGCGCGGCCTTGCCGCCCCTGGTCAGGATCGGCCGCTCGATCAGGATGGGGTGCTCCACCATCGCCTTGATGAGCTGCGCCCGGCTGAGCGAGGGATCGTCCAGGCCGAGCTCCTTGTAGGGCGCCTCCTGCTTGCGCATGAGCTGGCGCGGCTCCAGCCCCAGGGCCTTCAGGATGCGGTCGAGCGTCGCGGCGTCGGGCGGTGTCTCCAGGTAGCGCACGATCTTCGGCTGGAGGCCGCGCTCCTCCAGCAGGGCCAGTGCCTGGCGCGACTTGCCGCAGCGCGGATTGTGATAGAACACCAGCTCGGTCATCGGCGGCACTCCGGGAGAGAGGCGGGAATGGGACAGTCTTACGCGGGTGACATCATGCCGGAAGAGGCACAGCGCGTGCTCGCGGAGAACCCCGAGGCCGTGCTCGTCGACGTGCGCACGGCGGGGGAGTGGCGGCAGGTGGGCGTGCCCGACCTCAGCGGCCTCGGCAAGGACGTGGTGCTGCTCCCCTGGATCCTGCAGGCCGGCGGGCCGCCCAATCCAGACTTCGTCGCCAGCCTGACCCGGCAGGTTGCCGACAAGGCGACGCCGCTGCTCTTCCTGTGCCGGGTCGGCGGCCGCTCGCGCGCCGCCGCGATCGCGATGACCGCCGCCGGCTACAGCCGCTGCTACAATGTGGCCGAGGGCTACGAGGGTACCGGCGGGCGCACCGGCTGGAAGCCGAAGGGGCTGCCCTGGTCGCCGGGCTGAGTACCAGCTTCGCATGACGTCTCTCGCTGCCGAGCGCGAGCGGCAGGAGCGCATCGCCGCCTGGCTGCTGCAGAGAGCCGCGGACGCCGAGCGCCTCGACACCCATGCCTCGATCGTCGTGCTGGCGGGCGAGCGCGCGTACAAGCTGAAGCGGGCGATCGACGTCGGCTGGATGGACTTCTCCACGGTCGAGAAGCGCAGGCTCTGCTGCCTGAACGAGCTCAGACTCAATCGCCGCACCGCGCCGGAGCTCTACCTGGCGGTCGAGCCGGTGGTGACCGCAGGCGAGGGCTATGCTCTCGGCGGCGCGGGCGAACCGCTCGATTGGGTGCTGGTCATGCGCCGCTTCGACGCGGCGCAGCGTTTCGACCGCCTGCTGGCCGACGGCCGTCTCGACCGCGCGCTGATCGAAGAGACGGCGGCCATCGTGCTCGAGGCGCAGCGCCAGGCCGAAGTCCGCCGCGATGCCGGCGGCCATGCCGGCATCGCGCGGGTCGCCGAGGAAAACGTGCGCGATCTCGCCAGAGCCGAGGGCGTCCCGGCGGCGCTGCAGGAGGAGCTGCGCGAGCGCACGGCCGGCGCCATCGAGGCGGCCCGCCCGCTCCTCGAGGCGCGGCGCGAGGCCGGGTGGGTCCGGCACTGTCACGGCGACCTGCATCTCGCCAACATCGTGCTCTGGCGCGCGCAGCCGACGCTCTTCGACTGCATCGAGTTCAACGACGCCTTCGCGCGCATCGACGTGCTCTACGACTTCGCCTTCCTGCTGATGGACCTGGATCGTCACGGCCGGCGTGATCTCGCCAATGCGGCGCTGGAGCGTTGGCTGGAGGAGGAAGCACAGCTCGAGGCCCTGTCGCTGCTGCCGCTCTTCCTGTCCGTGCGCGCCGGCGTCCGCGCCAAGGTGGCGGCGCTGGGCGCGGCCG
>DATEDK010000145.1:0-13335 GCA_035281685.1 Kiloniellales bacterium
AGAAGAAGCCGCGCTCTCCGTCGCTGAGGTGCAGCCCGACGACATCCTCGGGCTCGGTGCCGTGCAGGCCCAGCGGATCGTCCGACTGTTCGAGATAGAGCGGCACCTTTCCCGGCACCGGGAACGCGATGAGCCTGAGGCCGAGCGCATCCCCCCTGGCGTCCTTCAGCTCGACAGCCTCCTCGAGCGGCAGACTGCGCCGCGGCACCAGGTGGCGGTCGAGCGCGTCGAAGACCGCGTTGGCGGCCAACACGCGATGTACGCGTCCGGTCGCGTAGATCGCGAAGGCATGGCGCTCGCGCAGCGACAGGAGGCCGGCGATGTGATCGATGTCGGCGCTGCTCAGCACGACGGCGTCGATCGGGCTGGAGCGCGGCGGCCGGCGGGGATGAAGGGACGGCGTTGCCTCGATCTGGGCGCGGACGTCGGGCGCGGCATCGAGGAGCACCCACCGGTCCCCGGTCGCCGAAACGGCGAGCGAACACTGTGTTGCGGGACGTGCGGCGGGGTCGCCGCTCCGCGCGCGCTGCGCGGCCGGCAGGGCCGAATTCCACTGCGGGAAGCCCCCACCGGCGCCGGCTCCCAGGACGACGATCCGCACGGCCCCTGCGGAACGTCTCAGCGGCCTTGCGGACGCCGCACCGTGGCCGAGGCGTAGGCGTTGATCTCCAGTCCGACCGGAATGACGGTGATCTTCGGGCTTTGCCAGGCAGGCTTGGGTATAGCCGTCATCGATGCTCCTCCGGCAGGCACGAGTCCTGGCATAACCCGCGGCCCTCGGATTTGGTTCAAGGCCATGACAGCGTTGTTGAGTTTTGAGTTACTCGCTAGCCTCGGCCGACGCCGAGCTAGTCGCGCTCCCCGGCGAGGAGCGCGTCGCGCACCTTGGCGAAGGGCGCCCCCTCTTTCGTCTCCTGCAACGGGTCCTGCTTGCCGAAAAGCTCGTAATCGAGACGTTCCAGATCGCCTGCGCGCAAGACTTCCTGCGCCAAGGGCAGGAAGTCGCGGTTCTCCCCCTCCATATGGTAGCGCTGCGAAGCGATGAACTCCCGCGCGGCACGCACCACCTGCTGGCGCGGCAGCTCCGCTTCGTCGAGCACACGCTGCAGCAGCCGCTGAAAGCGCCGCGTCAGCAGCCCCAGCTCCTCGTGCTTGCCGGCGAGGCCGCGCAGCGGTTCGGCGCGCGCCGGGGCGCGCTCGATCATCAGCTTGGCGAGCAGGTCCTCCTTCGGATGGTGGTATCGGTCCGGGAAGTCCAGGAAGTAGTCGACGATCTGCTGCATCAGAGCGTAGTCGGGCTCCGCCGACCTCTCGAAGCGGGAGACCTGGCGATCCAGGAGGTCGAGCAGCCTCGCCATGGTGCGATGCTCGACGTGCAACTCCTCGATGATGTTCCTGGTCATGGCCGTCCGATGCCCCGGCGGAACGAGGTCTGGCTTGACGCAGTTCCCCTTACGGGGTCGCGCGCGCCATGGCGGCGACGAGCGGCGACGCGATCACGGTGCGCATGGGTTCCTCCTGCCGCAGGCGATGGGGTCTCAGGCCTAATGACCGGCCTTCTCCTGTTGCTGCACGGCGGCGGCAGCTGCGGCCGCAGTCTCCGCCGGCGTGGCGTTGGCGCCGACGCGCACCACCACACCGCGGTCGGCGAAGTGGATGTTGGCTTGCGCGAAGGCGTCGCGAATCTTCTGGTAGACCATCCGGCGGATAACGAACTGCTCGCCGGGCAGCGATTTGAACTTCACGCCGACGATCATCGCGTTGTCCTCGAAGCGGCGCACGCCCTGCGACTTCAGCGTCTCCAGGAGGTTCTTGCCGACCTCGGGATCCTTCTCCAGCTCGGCGCCGATCCGCTTGACGATCTTCTTCACCACGGCGAGGTCGGTGTCGCTGGGCAGGCGGAACTCCAGCTTCACGATCACCCAGTCGCGGGAGTGGTTCGTCAGCGAATTGATCTCGCCGAAGGGTATGGTGTGCACCGGCCCGCGGGCGTGGCGCAGCTTCATCGAGCGGATCGACAGGCTCTCGACCTGGCCGGCAAGCCCGCCGACCTCGACGAAGTCGCCGACCGCAAAGGCGTCGTCGAGCAGGAAGAACACGCCGGCGACGATGTCGGCCACCAGTTTCTGCGAGCCGAAGCCGATGGCGAGCCCGAGAATGCCGGCGCCGGCGATCAGCGGACCGATGTCGATTCCCATGGCCGAGAGCGAGATCAGCACCGCCATCAGCACGACGACGTTCAGCAGGAACACGCGGAACAGCGGCAGCAGCGTGCGCAGCCGCTTCGCGCGGCTCGGATTCTGCGTCGTGTCGATGCGCACCATGGCGCGGGCGATCGAGGCGCTGAGCAGCGCATAGACGATGTAGGCGACGAGCGCGACGCAGATCACCTGCACGGCGGCAGAGAAGACGTGCGGCGCCACGCTAAGGCTGGACGCGACGTCGAACTCGTAGAGCCAGGTGAGGAGACCGATGACCGCGACGATCGCAACCAGCCAGGCGGCGACGGCGAGCTTGGTCATTGCCGACGGGATGTGTTTCGCCTGGCGCACGAATTCGGGATCCGGCTTGCCGTGCTCGCTCGCCGCCGGCGGCGCCGGCATCTGCGGAATCGAACGGACGATGCCGCGCGAGTAGGCGGCGGCGATGGCGAAGATGATCAGCGGCAGCACGAGGCTGAGGATGAGGCGGCCGGCCGGCTGGCTTTGGCCGGCCAGCACCGAGCCCAAGGTCGCCGCCCAGACCACCAGCAGGTAGAGGCTGACCGGCACCGGCCAGAGCGCCATCAACCGGCCCAGGGTGGAGTTGGGCGGCAGCACCTCCTTGGCCGACTCATGCAGCGGCCCGCGCACGCGCCAGACCAGGATCAAGAGAGCGGCCAACAGCGAGATGCTGAGTATCAGACTGAAGAGCGCGGCGGCCAGCGGCGCCATGCCGGCGATCGCCAGCAGCTGCGCGATCGCGGCGATCACCACAATGGCCGCGGTCGAGCCGACCAGCACCCAGAACGCCAGCCGCGCACGCGGCTGGGTGGCGCGCAGGAGACCCGCCTCCGGCCGCGGGGGCGACCAGAGCACGTCCACCGCGATGGCCACGGCGAAGACCCAGAGGCTCGCACGGCTGACGACGGACGCGGTCTCGTGCGGGCGAAGAACGCCCTCGTTCCAGGCCAAGGCCAGGAAGTGCACGCCGGCGAGGAAGGCCAGCAGCGGAGCCAGGTCGATCAGCACGAGTCCGAGTGCGGCGATGAGGCGGCTGCCGAAGGAAGCTGCAGGATCGGGACGGCAGCGCTCGCGCACGCGGCGCAAGGCTCGGCTGACGAGGAAGGCGAGGCCGCCACCCACCAGCGCCAGCACGAGAGCATAGGTGAAGACCCCGACCTTGCCGTCGCTGAAGCTCTGATCGACGACGCGATCGAGTTCGTCGTCGAGCATGTCCCAGGCCCGGATCAGGCTGGCGAGCCGCTCTTGCGCGACCCTGATCGGGTCCTCCGCGGCCGGCTGTGTGCCGGCCTCTGCGTCCTTCAGCAGCGCCTGGCGCAGGGCCTCGCGCACCGCCGGGTCGTCGAGCGCCGTCATCAGGCGGTCGACTTCCGCGGCGACAGCGGGGTCGGGCGCGGCTGACGCCGCTCCTGTTGTCTCCTGCGCGATGGCAGCGCCGCCAAGCACGAGCAGCAGCAGGGCTGCGCCCCACGCGCCCGCCAGACGTCTGGCTAAGGCCCCCACCATGGCCATCGCGGCCTCCGATCCCCGCGCACGATGCCTGCGCGCCATTGCCCAGGCATGCCGGCTGCGCCGCCCCCGCGGCGCAGGTCGCTCAGTCGATGTTGCCCTTCTGGTGCTGATCGTAGAGGTAGCCGCCGACCAAGCCGGCGCCGGCGCCGATCGCCGCGCCCAGACCGGGGCTGCCGGCGATCGCACCGATCGCGGCGCCGCCGGCGGCGCCGATCGCCGCGCCGGAGAGGCTGCGCGAGGTCGTGGTGTCGCCGCAGGCCGCAAGCGACAGCGAGGCAGTCAGACCGAGAGCAAGAACCAGATGACGCATGTGATCGATCCCTTTCAAGAAGTCCGGCACGGTGGCGGCAGGCTCAGGGCTTGCAAGGCCACTTGTCCATCGCGGAAGCCAGGGCGGTCTGGATCGGCGGCGCGTCCATGACCGTGGCGTCGTTGGTGCGCGCGCCGGTCCAGGCGACGAAGTTCATGATTACGTCGTTGCGCGTGGTTCCCTCCGGCGCGCAGACGATCGGCGGCATCTCGGGGCCGACCACCGCCAGGTGGTAGTCGATGGCGCCCGCGAAGTAGCCGATGCACAGCAGGTGCCCGCTGTCGGCCTGCGGGTCGCTTTCCTGGACGCTGCAGAGGTCATAGAGATCGCGCGTGGAATCGATCGCGAAGTCGTCGGCATCGAGAGCGACGGCCGGGCCGGCGAGAATGCCCAGCCCAAGGGCCGCGGCTGCGGCACGAAGCGACCTCGTCAGATGTCTTACGGGATATGAATTCATCCTTGCCTGGCTCCCTGGTGAGACGACAGCCTTCCGCGGATCGGCGTTGCCGGCCGAATCTGCGGGCAAATCCTAATCCCTCTCGCCGGATAGTGAAATGACCCACATCAATCGGCTATGACTGGTTGGCCTTCCTGCAGGGAAGAGGACAGGGATCGAGGGTCATCACGTGAGCGGTCGCATCGGGCGCAGGCTCGCCCAACTGGCTTTCGCCTTTGCACTCTGGCTGGCGATGCATCCCGCCCTGGCGCAGGACGAGGAGGGCAAGGAAGTCGAGCAGCTGCAGATGCTGACGGGGCTGAACCAGGCCTACATCGGCGATCTGCCGCAGCTGGTCGAGCGTCGCGCGGTGCGCGTGCTCACGGTCTACAGCAAGACCGGCTACTTCCTCGACGGCATGCAGCAACGCGGCATCACCTACGAGCTTGCCAAGGCCTTCGAAGAATTCCTCAACAAGGATCAGAAGATCTCCAAGAAGCATCCCATCCAAGTCGCCATGGTGCCGGTGACCCGTGACCAGCTGATTCCCTGGCTGCTCGAAGGTCGCGGCGACATCGCCGCCGCCAACCTGACGATTACGCCGGAGCGTCGGGCCCTGGTCGCCTTCGCCGATCCCTTGGCCAGCGGCGTCAAGGAAGTGCTGGTGACCGGCGCCAACGCGCCGGCATTGGCGAGCCTCGACGATCTGGCCGGCAAGGACATGCACGTGCGCTTCTCGTCGAGCTACTACGAAAGCCTGCAGGCATTGAACGCGGACTTCACGGCACGCGGCCTGGCGGCGATGCACCTGATCGCGGCGGACGAGAACCTCGAGGACGAGGATCTGCTGGAGATGGTCTCCGCCGGCATCCTGCCCTACCTGGTGGTCGACCATCACCTGGCCAGCCTCTGGGCCGAGGTCATCCCCAACCTGACGGTGCGCGAAGACCTCGTGTTCCGCAGCGATGCCGCCATCGCCTGGGCGGTCCGCCCGGACTCGCCGGAGTTGCTGGCGGCGATCAACCGCTTCGTGCCGAAGGCCAAGAAGGGGACGGAGCTCGGCAACACGCTGATCAAGCGTTACTTCAGCGTCAACAAGTGGATCACCAATCCGGCCGACAGCGCCGACCGCAAGCGCTTCGAGGCGGCGGTGCCGCTGTTCAAGGCTTACGCCGAGCAATATGGCTTCGACTGGGTGATGGTCGCGGCGCAGAGCTATCAGGAATCCCGCATCGACCAGAGCGTCGTCAGCAAGGTGGGCGCGCTGGGCGTGATGCAGATCAAGCCATCGACCGCGGCGGACAAGTCGGTCGGCATCCAGGACATCACCACCATAGAGCCCAACATCCACGCGGGCGTGCGCTACCTGCGCTACATCGTCGACACCTACCTGAACGATCCGGCCATCGACGAGAAGAACCGCCTGCTGCTCGCCTTTGCCGGCTACAACGCCGGGCCCGGGCGGCTCAACACCCTGCGCAAGAAGACGGCCGAAGACGGGCGCGATCCCAATGTCTGGTTCGGCAACGTCGAGTACGCCGCAGCGCAGAAGGTCGGACGGGAAACCGTCACCTACGTCGCCAACATCGCCAAGTACTACTACGCCTACCGGCTGATCCTCGCGAGCGAGGGGCAGGCCGCCCAGTAGCGCGGCACAGCTCGGCAAGGAACCGCCGGGCCCGGCAGTGGTTAGGCCCCGCAGCGGCCGTGCCGATGGCGCAACGGTCGCGGCCGAGGGAGGCCGCAAGCGGTGAAGCTCGAGAGTGCGGGCCCCGGTACAGTGGTCGCGTTCGCCGGCGGCTCTTCGCCGACGACGTCGCCCGCGTTGCGCATGGTCGCGGTCGAGGATCTCTGCCTCACCCGGCGGCGTTGCGGACGGGGCTTCGCCTACTTCGACGCCCGCGGCCGGCGCATCAGCGACAAGGTCACCCTGGACCGCTTGCGCGGCCTGGCGATCCCGCCGGCCTATGCCGAAGTGCTGATCGCCCCGCGCGCGAACCACCACATCCAGGCGGTCGGCCGCGACGAGGCCGGGCGTCTGCAGTACCTCTACCACCCAGCCTGGGAGGCGGTGCGTGAGGCGCGCAAGAGCACGAAGCTCGCCCGTCTCTGCACCGCCCTGCCGACCCTGCGCCGCCGGCTGGCGCGCATCCTGGCCACGCCGGGACTCTCGCGCGAGAAGGCGCTGGCCGCGGTGATTGCCCTGATCGATCGCACGCACATCCGCGTCGGCTGCGACGACTATGTGCACTCCGGGCGCAGCCGCGGTGCCTCGACCTTGCTGAAACGCAATGTCCGCATCGAGGGCGACCGCATCTTTCTGGCTTTCGTCGGCAAGCGGCGCATGCCGGTTCAGTGCTCGCTGCGATCGCCCCGGCTGGCGGGCGCGCTGGAAGAGCTGCGCCAGCTCCCGGGCCCCAGGCTGTTCCAGTACCGCAACGGCGATGGTGCGCTGCGCAAGGTTTCAGCCGCCGAGGTCAACGCCTTCCTGCGTGAGCTCGCGGAGGTTGAAGTGACGGCAAAGGACTTCCGCACGCTGGCGGCGACGGCGGCCGCAGGCGAGCGGCTCTGCCTTCTTGAACGGGCCGCGAGCGCCTCGGCGCGCAAACGGCAGGTGGCCGAGGTGATCCGCGCCGTTGCCGCCCTGCTCGCCAACACGCCGGCCATCGCACGCAAGAGCTACGTGCATCGCGAGCTGATCGACGCCTTCGAAACCGGCGAGCTTGCGCGGCTGGCCGAGCGCACCCTGCGACAGCGGCACCTGTCGCAGGGCGAAGCGCTGGTCGCCTCGCTCTTCCCGCTCCGCGAGCGCGCCGGAAGCGGAACGCTCGCGGCCTAGCGCCGGCGGCCGAGATCGAGGCTTTCGACGGCGATCGCAGGGCCGCGTCCTTCGTCCACCTGATAGGCAAACGGACGCATCTTCGGCACAGGTGGCTTTCTGGCCGAGTACCAGGACAGTCGTTTCATCCCCCCGGATGCAAGGAACCTAGGGCTCGTACTCCATCAGCATCTCTTCCGGTAGCGCGGTGATCTTCTTCGGATCGAGCCCGGTGATCGAGATGCGGTTGGTGCGGGCCACCAGCACGGCCAGCGCGAAGTCGCCGTCGGGGAAGGTGCAACCCATCAGCAGGCGCTGGAAGCTGACCGCGAGCGGCGAGCCGTGCTCCTGGCGCGGGATGTGCGCGTAGATGTGGTCCAGGCGAACGCCGCCCTCCTCGTAGACCTCGGCATAGGATTGCGACACGAACCGGTCGAACTCTGTACCGGTGGGATCGTCGCGCGACAGCTTGCCGATCGAGCTCTTGGCCCATTCCCAGCCGAGCCAGGTGGCGTAGGAGGACTTCTCGCCGACGTTGACGAGGATCCAGCCGTCCGGGTGCTTGCGGTAGACGACGCAGTAGGGACGGATGGGCTCCAGGGCCGGGCCCTCGAGCTGGAACTGCGCGTCGGACCAGGCGTGAAACCCCTTCTGCACCAGCGGCGGGCTGTCCTTCCACAGCCGGCTCAGCGGATGCTGTTCGCCGTAGAAGTCGTGCCCTTTGGCATCGCGGTAGGTGGCCTTGTCGAGCCCGCCGCTACCGAAGATGCGCAGAGTCGGCTGCGTGATCCACGAATCGGTCCACCCCAGGATGGCTTCTGCACCTTTGACCGCTTGTTCGCCATCCTCGGTCAGGAAGTAGCGACGGTCGCGGATCCGGAAGAGGGAGGTCCCCTTCAGTTTCTCCAGAGTATTGATGTGGCGGCGAACGGTTTGGCGTGTGATGCCTAAAGTTTTTACCGTCTGCGAGAGGTTCAGAGTCTGCGCCAAGGTCGTGAACGACCGCAGCATCTCGAACATGACGGCTTGCGTCGAATTGCGGGGCATACCGATGAAGGACGATTGGGCGTGAGAATGAATCGCGTCAGCGAGAGCTGGCTCGTGGAACCGTGAACCGGGATTTTGGCCTAGGCTCAGAGGGATTCTCCAGTGAATTCCGATAACTGCGGGCCAGAGTGCAGGGTTTCTCCAAGGCTTTTCGACAAGAAGAATAGCATGCATTGGAAAACAAATCATCCTTCATCTGTATTATTGTTTACCATGATTGGTATAACGATGCGTGGAAAATTGTTCATTTATCACCAATTCTCGGTATAAACGTACGGGATGGTTGCGGTGCACCAGTTGCCTATAACCTGCTGCTCTCTGTGTTTTCTTTGGCAGGGGAGCACGGCCAGATGTACGCGGAGATTCGCGATCGTACCGGCCAGAACATAGAAACCATCACCGAACTGGCGCGTGAGCAGGGACTCTATCTTCAAATCGGGTCGGACTTCACGGTGTTTAAGAAAGTGCGCGATGCTCAGGGGGGCCGCGCGCCGCTCTCGCCCATGTTCGATCCGACGCGCTGTCGAATCGAGCCAACCGATGGCTTTTGGATCATCGGAACGGATAATCGTGGGCGGATCGTGCATACCCAGGCGATGCTGCTGAACCGCCTCGGTCAGCAGACGCTGGGCCAGTTCCTCTACACCAACAGGGTGATCTATGCGCCACCCGGCGAAGAGGTGAACCTGGAGACCACGGTCTACAACCGTGCGCCCTGCACCCGCCGGATCAAGGGCCGCGTCGCCTATCACGGCGAGCTGTGGCTCAGCGAGGAATTCCGCGGCAACCGCAACACCACGATCCTGCCCCGCCTGGCGCTCGGTCTGGCGCTGCGGCAGTGGTCGCCGGACTTCGTCTTCGGCCTGATGAACCCGCTGCTCTGCTGCAAGGGCCTCTCGGCCCGCGAAGGCTACATGCACGTCGAGCCGGGAGGTGTCCTCTGGGATCAGCCGGGCAAGGAGGAGCCGCTTGAGGAGTGGATCGTGTGGATGGCGCGCGACGACCTCGAGTATCTGATGGAGTTCTCGCCCGAGCCGCTCTACCGCAAGCTCGAGCAGAAGAAGCGCCCGCTGCAAGCCGTTCCAATCGCGCAGGCAGCCTAGCGCGGCACGACATGACGACCTGAGGGGCTCGTCCGGCGGCAATTCGGATCGGGGGTGTCGGCGGTGAGGGGGCGGCTGAGGCCGCCCCTTCGCTGTCCGGCTTCAGTGTTCCTGTGCCAGCACGTGAAAGAAGCTGCCGGTCACCCGGCCGCGCCGGGCCCCGGCCAGGCCGAGCGCGGCGCCTTCGCCGTCCTGCAGCTCGACCAGCGGCTCATCGGCCGCCCGCTGCGTCTCGCTGGCGTAGTGGAACTCGTGGCCGCGCACCCAGGTGCCGGCTTCGCCCAGCGGTCCAGCTTGCAGCAGGCGGGCGCGGCGGTAGCCGAGGGTGAGGCGGCGCCGCGCGAAGGACGTGCGGTGGCCGAGCAGCCCGACCATGGCGTGCGTCGCGCCCGCGGCATCCTCCAGGCTGTCGCCCAGCACCATGTAACCGCCGCACTCGCCATGCACCGGTCGGCTCTCCGCGAAGCGCCGGAGGCCCGCGCGGAAGCGGCCGGCGGCCGCGAGGCGAGCGGCGTGAAGCTCAGGATAGCCGCCGGGCAGCCAGCAGCAGTCGGCGGTGGGATCGGGCGGTTCGTCGGCGAGCGGCGAGAAGGGCAGAATCTCCGCGCCAGCGCGCCGCCAGCCCTCGATGAGATGCGCATAGACGAAGGAGAAGGCGTGATCGCGGGCGAGCGCGATGCGCTGCCCTGGCGGCGGCAGCGCGGGTGCGGCGGCCGCCGGCGATGCCAAAGGGCGCGCGGCCGCAAGCAGAGCGTCGAGATCGGCACCGGCGCCGGCAAGCGCCGCCAGGCGCTCGAAGATCTCCGGCAGGCCGCTTTGCTCCTCGGCCTGCACCAAGCCCAGGTGGCGTGACGGCAGAGCGACGCTGTCGTCGCGCGCGAGGCTACCAAGGAACGGAATGCCGGCCTCGGCCAGCGCCCGTGCCACGCGCGTGCGATGGCGTTCGCTGCCGCAGCGATTGATCAGCACGCCGGCGATGGCGATCGAGGGATCGTGACGGCACAGCCCCTGAGCGACCGCGGCCGCCGTCTGCGCCTGGCCGCCGACGTCGAGCAGCAGCACGACCGGCAGGCCGAGCGTGCGGGCGACGTCCGCGGCGGTGCCGCACCGGCCCGCCTCACCGTCGATGCCGTCGAAAAGGCCCATGGCCGCCTCGACGATGAGGAGCTCGGCACCCGCCGCCGTCTCGGCGGCCGAAGCATGCAGGAGCGCGGGACTCATCGCCCAGCTGTCGAGGTTCGGCACCGGACGGCCGGTCAGCGCGGCGTGGAAGGCAGGATCGATGTAGTCTGGCCCGCACTTGGCCGCGGCGACCTTGATGCCGCGGCGCCGGAAGGCGGCGAGCAGTGCCAGCGTCGCCGTGGTCTTGCCCGCGCCCGACCGGGCCGCGGCGATCAGCAATCCGCGTGCGCCGGCCACGCTAGCGCCGTGCCGCATCGGCCGCGAGCAGCTCGGCGAGCCGCTCGCGCGCGGCGACGATCTTGCCGACGACGACGATGGCCGGCGGCTCGATGCCCGCTGCTGCCGCCGCGGCGGCGATCTCCGCCAGTGGCGCGATCGCCAGGCGCTCCTCGGGAAGCGTGGTCGATTGGATCGCCGCAGCCGGCGTGTCTGGCGAGAGGCCGCCAGCTACCAGCGCCTTGGCGATCTCCTCGAGCTTGTGCAGCGACATGTAGAGCACCAGCGGCTGTGCCAGCCGTGCCAGCGCGGCCCAGTCGGGCCCGGGCTCGCCGGGCGCGCCGTGGCCGGTCGCCAGCACCACCGCGTGGTTGATGCCGCGCATCGTCGCCGGCAGGTTGTGCTGCGCCAGCGCGGCCAAGCCGGCAGTGACGCCCGGCAGCACGCGGAAGGGAACGCGGGCCTCGGCGAGGCCGAAGATCTCCTCGCCGCCGCGGCCGAAGATGAAGGGATCGCCGCCCTTGAGGCGCAGCACGCGCCGGCCGGCCCGCGCCCTGGCGATCAAGGTCGCGGTGATCGCGCCCTGATCCCAGGAGGGCTTGCCGCCGCGCTTGCCGGCGAGGATCAGCTCGGCCCCGGGCGAGGCAAGCGCCAGCACGCGACCGTCGACCAGCGCGTCGTGCACGATCACCTCGGCCTGACGCAGCGCCGACAGCGTCTCCAGCGTGAGGCAGCGCGGATCGCCGGGGCCGGCACCCGCCAGCCAGACCATGCCCGGCTCCAGCTGCGGCAGGGCGGCAAGCAAGCTCTCCAGCGAGGTCATGGCTCAGCTCCATGACAGGGCGCGCCGGCTGCGCTATGCGAAGAGCGATGCAGCAAGAGCGCACCCTGCGCCGCGGCTGGACCACGGGAAGCTGCGCCACCGCTGCGGCCAAGGCCGCCTACCAGGCGCTGCTGAGCGGGGAGTTTCCCGATCCTGTCACCGTCACGCTGCCGGGCGGCCAGAGGCCGGCCTTCGCGCTGGCCGAGCATCGCCTGGGCGACGGCTTTGCCGAAGCCGGCGTCATCAAGGACGCGGGCGACGATCCCGACGTGACGCACGGCGCCCTGGTGCGCAGCCGGGTGCGCCTGCTGCCGGCCGGCAGCGGCGTCGTCTTCAAGGCGGGCGAGGGCGTTGGTCACGTCACGCGGCCGGGGCTGCCGGTCCCGCCCGGTGAGCCCGCGATCAATCCCGTGCCGCGCCGCATGCTGCGCCAGGCGATCGGCGACGTCGCCGCGGCCCAAGGTGGCGCGGGCGACGTCGAGATCGAGATTTCCATCCCCGGCGGCGCCGAGCTCGCGCTGAAGACGCTGAATGGCCGGCTCGGCGTGGTCGGTGGCCTCTCGATCCTCGGCACCACCGGGATCGTCGTGCCGTTCTCCTGCGCGGCCTGGATCGACACGATCCACCGCGGCATCGACGTGGCGCGCGCGCTCGGCCTCGGCCAGATCGCCGGCGCGACCGGCGACACCTCGGAGAAGGCGATCCAGCGCCGCCATGGCCTGCACGAGGCCGCGCTGATCGACATGGGCGACTTCGTCGGCGGCATGTTGAAGTACCTGCGCGGCCATCCCGTGCCCCGCGTCTCGATCGCTGGCGGCATCGGCAAGATGGCGAAGCTGGCGCAGGGCCTGCTCGACTTGCACTCGCGCAGCGGCCGTCTCGACATGGCTCGCCTGGCCGAGCGCGCCGCCGCGCTCGGCGCCGATGCCGCGCTGACCGCGGCGATGGCCGCAGCCAACAACGGCGCGGCGGCGCTGCAGCTCGCGGTGGACGCGGGCCTGGCGCTGGGCGATGCCATTGCGGCCGCTGCCTGGGAGACTGCGGCGGCGGTGCTCGCAGGGACTGGCATGGAACTCGAGATCGCGGTCTACGATCACGAGGGCCGGCTCGTCGGCCTGCAGGATTTCCGCCGGGTTCACGCGGCACCCCCGCGGTAGCGGCGGCGGTAGTCGGGGTCGTAGAGCGCGCTCTCGCGGAAGTCGGTCGAGGTCAGCACGCGTCCGACCAGGATCAGCGCGGTGCGCTCGATCGGATCCCGGGCGACGAGCTCGACGATGCTGCCGAGCGTTCCCTCGACGATGCGCTCGTCCGGCCAACTCGCGCGCGCGACCACGGCGACCGGACAGTCCGCGCCGTAGTGCGGGACAAGCTGAGCCACGACCTCCGCCAGCGCAGGGATGGACAGGTGCAGCGCCAGCGTCGCGCCGGTGGCGGCGAAGGCGGCAAGACGCTCACCCTCGGGCATCGCCGAGGCACGGCCCGGGGTGCGGGTCAGCACGAGCGTCTGCGCCACCTCGGGCAGGGTCAGCTCGCGCTTCAGCGCCGCGGCTGCGCCGGCGAAGGACGGCACGCCCGGCGTCACCGTGCTCGGGATGCCGAGCTCTTCCAGCCGCCGCAGCTGCTCGCCGAGCGCGCTCCAGATCGAGAGGTCGCCGGAATGTAGCCG